>VENG01000003.1 GCA_009711705.1 Bacillota bacterium | reverse complement strand
GTGCAGAGCTAGACGTCTACTACCTCGAACGCACCCTACCACATGTGTATAAATTGTGGGGAAGACCGGTATATTTGGAAACAGTGCTGGACAGCAAAAAGGTGCTCTTCAGCTACAGTGGCGAAAAAGTAAGCAAGAAGTTTGTTTAGTGGTTAAAACAGTTAGAACCTTCGAGTATTTCCAAAGTGCAGCGAAGGTATCACCCCCAGTCTATAACTGTCACTCGACGTGCAAGGGAAGAAAAACCCCCTGACCAGGTTACAATGGTCAGGGGGTTTTCTTGTCATATTAAATTGGGGCAGTCCCCGGGCACGAATAAGATAAAGTAACGTATTGATTGTAAGGGTATTATTAGTTTTCTCAAAATGACATTGCAGGACGTCTTCACTTTTCCTAGTAAGCTGCAGGCAGCCGTATTTCCCAAAACTTATGCTCGCCTGTGATATAATACCAATAAGGCATAAACAATGTTAAAAGTAAGCCATTATGACATACAAGCAGCTGGGGAAAAAAATATTTACACTAACTTTGGGGGGACTAACAGTGACGATTTGGGATTCTCATGTGCATCTGTTTCCAAAAAAATTACTGACAGCTATATTTCGGTGGTTCAGCCGTAATAACTGGGAAATTCCATATAAGAATCTTAATTTGGAAGAATATCCAGAGTATTTAAAAAACATGGGTGTGGAATATGCATTCCTACTAACTTATGCGCACAAGCCCAACATGTCCATGGAATTAAATAAATGGGTCCGAGATTTTTGCCTGCAGTATACCTGGTTTATTCCCTTTGCTTGTATACACCCCGGGGACAACAACTTAGAAGAGAATATCAGGATAGTAATAGATGATTGGGATTTTGCCGGTTTTAAGCTGCAATTGCCTGTGCAACAATTTGCAGCCAATGACCCCGCTCTGAATGCTGTGTACGAAAAAGCACATAAAAGACAAAAGCCGGTTATTATTCATGCCGGAACGGCCCCATATTCACAAAGTGATCCATTGATCGGGCTGGTACATCTGAAGGACGTCCTGCACAGGTGGCCTGAGTTAAAGGTAGTTATACCACATTTCGGTTTATACGAAGTGGACGAGGCTCTTGCAATGGTTGAGAAATTTCCAGGTGTTTATCTCGACACTGCCTGGGCTCTCGGTAATCCAAAAGAAAATCTTCCCATTAATTATTTGGCTTATTATATGGAAAAATATCCAGATAGGTTTTTATACGGAAGTGACTTTCCATTCATTGAGCAAAGCCCCGAAGAACAATTACAGACACTTCTAAACATGGGTTTATCAGATTCTACCCGGTCCAAAGTACTTTATGAAAACGCACGACGTCTCGTAGGAAGAGACTGAGAAAATAAGTTAACCAGGAGAGCCTTCCCCCTGGTTCGTGTTACTGGCTTTCCTTGGGAACCACAATTCTTAAACTGAAAAGTGCCCCTAAAAGGGCCATCACGGCGGCCAGTAAAAAGGCACCATGAAAAGATAAAGTATATTCCTTTATGTAGCCCGATAGCAGGGGGCCCAGCACCTGGCCAAAGCCGAATATGAAGGTAACAAAACCAATGACCGCAGGCGCCCTTTTGGCGTCACTGATATCGCCGCTGCAGGAAGCGGTTAGACTGGGCACACCCCAGGCCGTCAGCCCGAAAATTATTGCGGGCAACCATAACAACCATCCCTGGGAGAATTTAAACAACAGCAAGGAATAGGCCAGGGTCTGGCAACAAAACAAGGTGACCAGAATTTCCCTGCGCCCCAGTTTGTCCGATAGCATTCCCCAGATAACACTGCTGCCGATGCTTAAAAAACCTACTGTACTCCAAATGCTACCGGCTAGTTCCTGCGTGCAGTTTACCTCGTCGATTAGATAACTGACCAGGAAGGTGGCCATTATTATGTACGAAAAGCCGTAACAAAAATATTGCGCTGCCAGGTAAGGAACAGAAGGTATGTTAACTAAATCTTTGATACTCGAGCCGGTAGGTGCCTGCTCTTTTTTTATGGCAATTACCGGAGCCTCTCCTATAGGCCCCAATTTTTTTTCTACCGGGCTGTTGCACAGCACTTGCCAGGCAGCGACACCCAGGCCCATAACAATGGCACCAAGGATAAACCAACTGTAACGCCAGCCGTCCTGTAAAAACATTGAATTAACGTAAGGGATCAGCCAGCCGGTAAAGGCAATGGCTATTCCCGAGCCACCCACCATGAATCCCGCAGCCATCCCCCGGCGGGAGGGTGCAAACCAGGCCGCAATCAGTCCCATCATGGCCACATTTCCACCGGCGCTACCCACACCGGTAAGAAAACGTATTAGCGCGGCGGTATTGGGGCCCTGCACAAAGCCGGTTACGACCAGGGTGATACCGGTCCAGAGAAGCCCGGCGGCCACCACTACCCGGGGCCCGAACCTGGCCGCCAGCATTCCCGCCCCCAGTGCGCTGACCAGGTAGCCGAACATGTTGGCAGAGGCTATAATCCCAGTTTGGTCGTGAGTCAGTCCAAGGTGTTGCTGCATAGCCGGCAGAATCATACCATACCCGAAACGAGCCAGTCCCAGAGCTCCGGCGACTACAAGCATGCCCATGACCAGTATGGCCAAGCCGTAATGAATGCCGGCAAATCTCGCCGGCTTATGCTGTGGTTTTCTGTTATATTCCATTTTTGCCCCCTGATTGTATGTCCTTGATAAGATTATATTGTATAATAAACTGGTAGGCATCATAATTTGGCGGTTTTTATAAAAACTTTTCTTGGGGGTGGAATGATTTTGCAGGAACTTAATAATCTATGGCAAGCACTGGAACCTTATAAAAATGAAATTAACTTCTTTATCTACATACCCTTATTTTTCATTATCAGATCGATTTTACTAAAGAAAATCAAAAACGTGCTAAAAGCTAATTTCGAAGAGAACAGGCTTTACCCCTTTGTGCTGTCGCTAATTAACTGGGGTACTTTTTATGCCATAATGTTTTATGCTATTGCCTATTTTAAAGATACCTTTTGGCTGGGCAAAACCTGGTTTAATGTGGGTAATACGCCGGTAAACACTCTTTCCTTTCTTATTCCACTTATGATTATTAGCCTGGCTGTGAAGGTCTCCAAATTAATTTCAGAGTTTTTTATGGATAAGGTCTATGATCGTTATGATCTGGAGAGGGGAATGCGATACAATTTCAATCGGTTGGTGCAGTACGGAATAATTGTGATTGCTTTTCTGGTGGCCCTCCCCAGTATTGGTTTTGACCTGGGAGCATTAACGGTTTTTGCCGGGGTTTTGGGTATCGGCATTGGATTTGGAATCCAAAATATTGTTTCCAACTTTATTTCCGGACTTATTATCCTGTTTGAGAGGCCCATCAAGGTAGGAGATAGGATTAAGCTGGTGGATTTGCACTGCGATGTGGAACATATTAATATTCGTTCCACCGTGGTCCGGACCCGAAATAACGAACACATTATCATACCTAACAGTGAGTTCATTGAGAACCAGGTGGTAAATTGGTCATACGGGGACCCCCAAATTCGCCAGCAAATCCTAGTGGGTGTGGCTTATGACTCGAATGTAAGGATGGTGGAAAAGCTGCTACTGGATGCTGCAGCGGAGCATGAACAGATTTTAAATGACCCGCCGCCCCGGGTGGACTTTCTGAACTTTGGTGATTCCGCGCTGGATTTCAGGCTCCTTTACTGGATACCAAACCCGGTGATCAGAACCAGGGTAAAGAGTGCCCTTAATTTCAAGATCAACGATCTGTTCCAGGAGCACGGGGTAGAGATTCCCTTCCCCCAGCGTGATATTAACTTGCGCAGCCTGGATACAGAACTTCTGAAAAACGTACAGATTGAATACGATAATGATGACCCTATTACAGTAAATGAGATAAAGTAAAATGCCCACACCAATTGGTGTGGGCATTAGTAATTATTTGTCGCTCATCAGTTTGCCGGCTTTGGCAATATGTTCTCTAGGCGACTCTCTAAGCACAATGATAACAGCTTCAGCCGGGCAGTCACAGTTTTTTGCTATCGCCTCGGTAACCTCTTGTGCCATCTTTCTCTTTTGTTCTGTGGTTCGGCCGTCCAGCATATCGATTTGTACAATGGGCACTCTAATCTCTCCTTTTCGACATATTTTTTTATAGAGGTTTATTTGGAAAACGTCTTTCCAGGAGCTTCACTCCCCGAGTATGTTTTCCAATTCTTTAACTACGTCACTGGCCTTGGGCGGGCAGCCGGGAACATGGTGTATGGCGTTTTGAGTGCAAGTGCCTATGCCGATAGTCTCCACAGGCTTGTTTTTATAGCCTTGTCCAATGGCAATTTGCTTTATTAACTTGTCCAGCTTACCTTTTTCCCGCAGCCTCTCTAAGGCATGAATGAGGCTTCCGTAACAGGCTGAGCATGCATTATCTTCTTCTATCCACCGGGCTAATTGCTGCACTTTTTCAGTTGGCTCCAACTTTTGGTTATGCTTGCTGTCTTTGTTTAATTCATATACTCTGGCCTGGGCTAAATCCCCTTTGCCCACCCCCATTTTTTCTGCTAGAGAAATGTATTCAATATCTGACCGGTTATAGCCAAGAAGTTCACAGGCATAAGAATCCACTAGCACTGGATCCTTTCCGATAATGACCCTGTTCATTTGCACGGGGTTACCGCCTTCCTCAAAGGTAAGGTCTCCAATAATTCCGTCCACTATCACTAGATTAGTCTTGATGGCTTTGTTCAAGTAGGCTATGGGTTTGTGTAATCCCTGGGTATGAAACCTGCGTTTTTCACTGTCCGGAATGCATCCCTTAAGGTTTTTTAAAGCACATGTAAGTTTGGTTTGGCAGTGGGCCTTTAATACAGGCACGTTTATCAGGTAGTCTACTTCTGTTACAATCTTACATACTTTTAAATTGAAATCATCAAATGCAAAGCGAACATACTCATCTTTTTTCAGGTCCACCAGCTGTATGTTATACCGTTGTGCTAATTGTTGATAGCCGCATATTCGGAAGGCCCGCGAGGTCTTGTCGCCAACCCAGGAACTTTCGAGTATTTTAATATTGTTATAATTCCTTTCTTGCAAAAATTCTATTAGAACGGAAACCAGTTCGGGGTCGGTGGTTGCACCTGATGCTGAGGGCTTGGCCAGTACTAAATTGGGTTTGATTCCAATGAGATTGTTTTTAGGGACCTCTTTTAAAAACTCCGTCTTATCTAGCATGGTTTTAATCAGGGTTTTGGGCCTGTCACCGTACATCACCAGTAATTCATTATCTAAAATACAAATCACACCTTGTCCGGTAATTTTTCTATATAATACTTTAATTTACCCTGTTTTCTCCAATAACCTTCCTGCAATTTGATTTCTTTTTGGATTCTGATTAACATAATTAACCCAATGCTGGCAAAAGATAATAACTGCTGTTATTCTTTGGTTTTCAAAAAGGAGGCGGGGCCCATTTCAGTCTGGCAGAGGTTAAAAGAAACTTTAACCTTTCAAGAACCCAAGGGAATGTCATTCGAGCTCGCGGATACAGGTAATAAAACTGCAGGCCCAGGTGAAGATACCGGGGGTTATAAGGATGATGGACCTGCTCAAACAAACCAGAATGAACCGGGTACATCTAAAGAAAAAGAACGTACCGTAAAAAGCAGGGGAAGGTCCAGAGGTATGCGCCAGCCGGTACGACCCGTCTCCGGTGGGCACAATCAGAAAGATAATGTCGAAAAAGGCACTGCGCAAGGAAAATCAGAACCGGTGATTGATCCGGGCAAACTAAAAGTGTCTGGTGATTTGGACCAGGATGTGGCTTATCTAAAAAGAGTTTTCCATTTTCCTAAAAACAATGATGTGGTATTTAGAGATTTTTCCATTGGCATGGATAACCCCGTGCGGGCTCTTGCTATCTACATTGACGGCATGACTGACAAAGCGATTCAGAATGATTCTGTGCTGCAGCCTCTGATGCTCCTCAGCCGGCTGCGGTTAGATGCACAAGAGGGTAATCTTCAAGACGTGGTGCGCGAGAGGCTGCTTCCGGGCAATCAGGTTGAGATATTTGAACTCATGCGGGCAACCATCGACGGGGTGTTAAACGGCGATACAGTAATTTTAATTGAAGGTGTAGATAAGGCCCTGGTGATGGAAACAAAGGGGTGGGAGCACCGTAATGTGGGTAGGCCGGAAGTGGAAATGGTGGTACGGGGACCGCATGAGGCATTTAACGAAACCTTCCGGGTTAATACCGCCCTTATTCGTAAAGCATTTCATTCCCCTGACCTGGTGACGGAAATATTCAAGGTGGGCAACAAGGACCGTATCAATTGCGGCATAATGTATCTGGACGGAGTGGTAAACCGGGATCTGGTACAAGAGGCAAAAAGGCGCATTGAGATGCTGGAAACTGATTATGTGGGTACCAGCGGTATTCTGGAACAATTTATAGAGGATAAGACATATGCCCTTGCCCCCCAGGTGCTTAGCACTGAACGGCCGGACAGGGTGATAAATCATATTATTGAAGGCAAAGTAGCTGTTTTAATAGATGGGTCACCGCATGTTCTTGTTTTTCCCATGAACCTTTTCGGGATACTGCAGAGTGCGGAAGATGCTTACTTAAGGTGGCCTTATGGTTCCCTGCTGCGTATGCTGCGCTTAGTGGGTGTGTTTTTGGCCACCTTTTTGCCGGGTATTTATGTGGCTGTAAACGCGTATCACCATGAAATGATACCCACTGACTTATTAATGGCCATTGCAGGTGCGCGGGAGCAGGTACCTTTTCCAACCATAGTGGAAGTTTTAATTATGGAAATATCCTTTGAACTGATTAGGGAAGCTGGAATCAGAGTTCCAGGCGTAATAGGACCCACTCTTGGTATTGTGGGGGCCCTTATACTGGGGCAGGCGGCCGTGGCAGCCAAAGTAGTAAGCCCTATATTAATTGTCATTGTGGCTGTCACAGCTATTGGTTCCTTCACTGTACCAAATTATACCCTTGCTTTTTCCATAAGGGCTGTGCGGTTTTTGTACATTATTATGGGTGGTCTGTTTGGTTTCTTCGGTATTGTGCTGGGCTTTTTTATTCATTTAAACCACCTGTCCAGCTTAAAATCCTTCGGAGTTCCCTTTTTATCTCCGCTGGGTGTGAAATCTGAGAGTGCAGATATTATTTGGAGAAAGCCAATATGGCAGCAAGAGGAACGCCCGGGGTCCGTTGCTCCCCGTAAGATCAAGAGTCAGCCACCTATAAGCCGGCGCTGGATTAACAGAGAAAAAGGTGGCAATGCAGATGACAATCAATAAAGAGCGCATAGGCCCCATCGAGGCGGTAAGCCTGGCTGTGGTATTTATATCGGCCAAGATATTTCTTACTTACCCGGCATTTATGGTTAATTTGGGGCTATCAGCAGCCTGGATGGTAATTTTTGTGGCGGTACTTTTTAGCCTGCTGGCTTTTTTGCCTCTTGCCTTTCTGATGGACAAGTACCCCGGCAAAAGCATTATTGAAATAGGAGAGGAACTGGTGGGGCCCTACTTGAACATATTGTTCGCCCTGGGTTACCTTAGCTTCCTCCTTGCAGTAGAGACGATGGTACTGCGTCAATTTGCAGAGCGTGCATTGACAGTTTCCATTCCTCAACTTCCAATCAGCGTGGCTATGTCAGGGTTACTTTTAGGGGTGGTAGTGGCATGTTACCTGGGTCTCGAGGCTATAGCTCGAAGTACCCGGATTTCGTTTCTTTTTATTGGCATTTTATTTGGTTTAGTCATTATAGCAACTTCCCCTTATTGGAGTTTAAATAACATGGCACCACTTTTAGGCCCTGGATTGGCTGAGGTGATGGGAAGTGGCATCATGAAAATATCCCTCACCAGTGAAATCTTTCTATTAGCGATTATTTATCCCAGCATTAACCTTGGTCAAAATTGGAACATGTGGAAGCTGGGTTTTTACAGCTTAATAATTGCGGGCGCTATTCTGGTCATTACCGTGGTTACTTACCTGTTAACTTTTCCGGTACCCGTGGCCAAAGAAATACCCTTGCCTACTTTTGAAATGGCGAGGCTAATTTATTTTGGCCGTTTCGTGCAAAGACTTGAGCCAATATTTTTACCCATGTGGGCATTGGCAGCTCTTCTAAAAATTACCATAGGGGCCTATGCCATTTTGTCACTTACTACCAGCTTACTCAAACTTCCTTATTACCGCCCGTTTATATTACCGTTAACCGTAATAATAATATCAGTGGCGTTTATTCCCTCTAATGTAAGCACCGCTTTAATTGTTGATGAGAAGATTATAAGAACGTGGGGCTGGATTCCTACTTTTGGCCTGCCGGTAATTTTGTTGGGCGTGGCTACATGGCGCAGGAAGGGGATGAATCCCGGTGATGAAAATACTTAAACTGCCGCTGTTACTATTGATGCTGCTGCTCATCCCGGGATGTTGGGGGTACCAGGAGGTTGATGAATCAGCGTTTATTCTGGCGTTGGGTGTAGATAAAGGCGAGAAGAACAAGCTTAATCTCACGGCCCAAATTGCCGTACCCAAAAACATTGCCGGTGGTGGCGAAGGAGGGGGCGGTGGCGGTGGGGCCAAGTCAACCATGGTGGTATCCGTGGAAACACCCACTATTCTGGCCGGTTTAGACTTGCTGGGTACCTTTGTGGAGAGGCGACCATCACTTAAACATACCAAGGCAATTGTATTTTCCAGTGAATTGGCCAGGGAGGGCATGGGCCGTTATTTGGCACCCTTGGTGCGCTACCGCCAATTCAGAAGGAACACTTTTATGGTTGTAAGCCGGGGGAAGGCCGAAGAATTGGTTAAAAATACCCAGCCCATCTTGGAGGATAACCCGGCCAAGTATATAGAGCTTTTGGTGGGGACCAGTAAATACACCGGCCTGTTTCCTGTTTCCAGCCAGGTACACCAGTTTTACAATGCAGCCAAGTCCGAGGCGCGGCAGCCCGTTGCTATTTTGGCTGCCTTAGGCGGCAATAAACAGAAAGATCAGGCTGGAAAGAAAGAAAGTGTAGGTGAATATTTGGCCGGAGAAATACCGCGGGAGGGCGGGAACAAAATTGATTTGATGGGAACTGCCGTCTTTAACGGCGGGCGCATGGTGGGGGAGTTGACCGGGAATGAAACCACTGTCATGGAAATGATCAATGGCAGGTTTAACCAGGGGATTTTTTCTGTTCCGGACCCCCGAGTGCCTGAAGAATATATCTTGCTGGAGGCTCGTGCGGAAAGGAGACCGGCAGTGGAAATATCTTTAGAAGGGCAGGTCCCCGTGATCAATGTGGAGATTTCTTTGGATGCAGAGTTTTTATCCATCCAGAGTAACATAGCCTATGAACGGCCGGGTGCAATCAATGAGGTGGAGAATGCCTTTGCCCAAATACTGCAACGGGATGCGGATGGACTACTTAGAAAGACACAGGAGGAATTTAGCGCGGATGTATTTGGCTTCGGGGAAGAGGCGAGGAAAAAGTTTTTAACCTGGCCCGAATGGGAACAATATGACTGGCTAAAAGTTTTTCCGCAGGCTGAGGTGAACGTTAACTTTAATATTAATATTCGGAGAATTGGGCTTTTACGTGAAAGTTCTCCGGTAAAGGAGAGGTAATATGCTACTGGTATTGGTGATGTTTAGTGTTATGGCCATCGCTGTTTACTGTGCCAGTTACGGCCTGTGGGCGTGGAGAAATAAAAATCGCCGGGGAGCGGTGGGAACCTTTATAATTTCTCTGGTTACCCTGCTTCTGCCGGTGGCTGTTTGGTTCCATCATAGCTTGAGATCTTAAAAGGGGTGATCATGGTTGCGGCCTTTGTGGAAGGGTGCGGTTAGTTTCGGCCTGGTATATGTTCCGGTGAAAATGTACGCGGCCACGGAAAAGAAAGATGTACGCTTTAATTACCTGCACGATAAATGTAAAAATCCTGTCCAGTATCGTAAGTATTGTCCTTATTGCGACGAGGAAGTAAAAGCGGGTGAACTGGTTAAGGGGTATCAATACGAAAAGGGAAAATACGTGGTGCTCAAGGATGAAGACTTTGAGAACCTGCCGGGTGAGGGTACTAAGAGTATTGATATTATGGACTTTGTGAATCTGGCTGATATTGACCCTGTTTATTATGACCGCCCCTACTACCTCGCTCCCGGCGATGGTGGCGAAAAGGTTTATGAACTTTTGAAAAGGGCTA
Source organism: Bacillota bacterium (assembly GCA_009711705.1). Classification (GTDB taxonomy): domain Bacteria; phylum Bacillota; class Desulfotomaculia; order Desulfotomaculales; family VENG01; genus VENG01. The sequence continues at coordinate 108,262 of VENG01000003.1, read as the reverse complement.
TGGCAGATACAGGCAAAGTAGCTGTGGCCCGGGTGATTATCAGAAGCAAAGAATCCCTTGCCGCGCTGCGGGTAACAGATAATGCGGTGGTGATGAGCACCATGCATTACCCGGATGAAGTGCGGCATAGTGAACAGCTGCCGGAACTTGATTACAAAGTTAAACTTCATGATAATGAAGTAAAAATGGCTGTAAATTTGATTGACAGCCTATCAGGGGAATTTGAACCGCAAAAGTATACCAATGAATACAGGAAGAGCCTAATGGAATTAATACAGGCCAAGATAGCCGGTGAGGCTGTTGCAGTGCCGGCCAGGCCGGAAACTGATAAGGTTGTTGATTTGATGTCTGCTTTAAAGGCCAGTATTGATATAGCTAAAGAGGGGGAAAACGGCAAGGGGCGTAAGGCTAAGGGCAAGGACAGCAGAAAGCAGGCCGGAAAGAAAAAAGCGGCGGGCGGCTAAGGTTTTTATGCGATGACAATTTTAAACATGCCCCTTTTAAAGCCCATGCTGGCGGTACCTGCAGAACCTTTTGACAGTGAGGATTATCTTTTTGAAATAAAATGGGACGGTTACCGGTGCCTTTGTTATTTAAATGAGGAGGTGCGGTTGTTATCACGTAATGGTAAGGACATGACGGATGCCTTCCCTGAATTTACGAGCCTGGAATCTGCAGTAAGGCAAAAACCTGCTGTGCTGGACGGAGAAATTATTGTACTTGAAGATGGAATGCCTTCTTTTAACAGCCTGCAATCCCGCGGTAGGCTTAAGGATAAGGCAAAGATTCGGCGTGCGGCGGCTGTACGGCCGGCAGTTTTTATGGTTTTTGATATTCTATATTACGGTGGTCAATCAAAAGTTGCCAGTGCCTTAATAGAGAGGAAAGAAATATTACAGGACGGTGTGAGGGTGCAAGACCACCTTTTAATTTCTGACTACGTTTTGGAAAAGGGAAAGGGTTTTGCCGCCGCCTGTGCGACCAAAGGGCTGGAAGGCGTGATGGCCAAGGGGCTTAGAAGCCCGTATTTGCCCGGGAAGCGTTCTGTGCACTGGAAGAAGATTAGAAACACCAGGGAAGCAGACCTTGTTATCTGCGGTTACCGGCATGGTAAGGGTGGCCGGGAATTAGGCGCTTTGTTTTTAGGGGGCTATAGAGGTTCTGAGATGGTTTACCAGGGGAAGGTTGGTACGGGGTTTGATCAAAAAGAAGAACGATATATTTTAGAGCTACTGGCAGGGCTACAGGTCAAAGAGCCTGTACTCGAAATTGCACCTACCGAAAGTAAAGGTGCCTTATGGGTTAAACCGAGACTTGTTTGTAGTGTTAATTATTTGGCCTTAACTGCGGAAGGGCTTTTGCGCCATCCTGTATATAAAGGATTGCGCAGTGACAAGCTTCCTACTGCATGTACAGCATTATAGGAATACAGGAATTATTTTCTCCGCCCGCAGGGGCGGTTTTTTGCTTTTCTGAGGTTACGACCAGGAATGTTTGCAAAAAATATGAACACAAATGGAGGTGGGCTATGTGAAAGAAAGTAATGTGATCGTGAACGGTAGGGAAATAAAACTTTCCAATCTGGATAAGGAGTTTTGGCCGGACGCCGGGCTTAAGAAAGCTCACCTGATCAAATATTATAGTGATATGGCTACTCATATTTTGCCCTATCTTAAAAATCGTCCCCTGGTCATGAAAAGATACCCGGATGGTATTGAAGATTTTTTCTTTTATCAAAAGGAATGTCCGTCATACGCACCTGATTGGGTAGAAAGCTTTTCAGTCAAGCATACGAGAAAGATTGTCAATTATATTATTTGCAACGACAGCGCCATCTTAATCTGGCTTGCCAATCAGGGCTGCATTGAAATGCATGCCTGGCTGAGCACTATAGGTAACTTGGATTTCCCTGATTTGGCAGTTATGGACCTGGACCCGGCTGAGGGAACGGATTTTTCGGATGTTGTCCAGGTGGCTTTGTTAGTGAAAAAAGCCTTTATGTATTATGATTTAACCTCATTTGTTAAAACGTCGGGCTCCAGCGGCTTGCATATTTTTGTTCCCATTCGCCCGGTGTTAAGTTTTAATGAAGTAACAGAGTGTATGAAGATTATTGCCGCGTCTGTGGTCAAGGCCTATCCGGAAAAGGCTACCATAGAAAGAAGTGTTGCCAAGCGTTATGGTAAAGTATATCTTGATTATTTGCAAAACGGCAGGGGGAAAACAATGGCCTTTCCTTACAGCCTGCGCCCTTTGCCCGGGGCACCTATTTCCACCCCTTTAAGGTGGGAGGAAGTGCCTGACCTGGCCTCTTCCTCGGCCTATGTGATGAGCACCATCAAGAATAGACTGCACGGTTTAAAAGATGATCCCTGGGAGGGAATGCTAACTAAAAAGCAGGATTTAGGTGAACTGGGGAAAACAGTGTCCGCACCAAAATATAAATCTATAGCAGGAAATTCCAATAGGATCCAGAAAACTTAGACAGTGTTTGGTGTTCATTGAATGATACATTCATGGGTCGGATGGCGGGGGAGATATCTTTATGCATGACAGATTGTATTGGCTGGCCTGGCAGCTTTTATTGCCCGGATCTGCTGCCAGAGTATGGTCATTGGTGAGTAACTTGGGGTCTTTAAAAGATGCCTGGTATGCAAAGGACAGTGAGTTAGCCAATGTACTGCGCCTAAAGTCTCCGGCAGCGAATAGGCTTATAGAAAGGCGTGCGAATATTGACATCGAGCGTGAATATGACCAATTAGTAAGTAAGGGTATTGAATTTGTATGTTATCATGATGATAAGTATCCTCAGTCTCTGCGTACTATCTTTGACCCTCCCCCTGGTATATTTGTGCGGGGTGAGCTAAGGGAAACTGCTCCCGGAGCAGCCCTGGTGGGTTCCCGTAAATCCACAGCGTATGGCCGAAAAGTGGCCGGACAGTTAGGTTATGACCTGGCCAGGGCAGGTGTAACCGTGGTCAGCGGCATGGCCAGAGGTGTAGATACCGCTGCCCATGAAGGTGCTGTGCGGGCAGGAGGATATACTGTTGCTGTTCTGGGATGTGGAGTGGACGTAGTTTATCCGCCTGAAAACAAAATTATAATGCAGCAAATAATCGAGAGCGGTGCCGTGATCAGTGAATTTCCCCCGCAATCTGCCCCTGAGGCCTGGCATTTCCCTGTACGTAATCGCGTTATCAGCGGTCTTGCACGTTGTATAGTGGTGGTGGAAGCTGCAGAACGGAGCGGTGCCCTGATCACCGCGGATGTGGCCCTTGAGCAGAGCCGGGACGTTCTTGCTGTGCCGGGTAATATTTCCAGCCGCATGAGTAAAGGATCTAACGGGTTAATTAAACAGGGGGCCAAGCTGGTGGAAAGCGCGGCAGATATTTTAGAGGAAATGGGTTTGTACACTCTTTTCCCGGTGGAAGATGACACTTCTGACACTATGGTAGGTATTAAGCTTTCTCCCGACGAAAATAAGATTTTTAACATATTGTGTTCCGAACCGATGCATTTAGATGAGATTATTAAACGTTCGGGATCGAATCCCGGAGAAGTTCTTTCGCTGTTAATGTACTTAGAAATAAAAGGTGCTATTAAGCAGTTACCCGGAAAAATGTTTGTGCAGGAGTAACATTATCAGAATTAGGCAAAAGATATAAAGGGCTGACGTATATCGAGGAAAGAAAGACCTAAATAATAGTAATAGTACAAGATAGGGTTAGATAAATTTAAAAAACGGTGCTTCGGGTGATAATATTGCCTGATTGTACCGGTTACCACAAAATGGGGTGACCTCCTTGGGTAAGACACTAGTTATCGTGGAATCTCCGGCAAAAGCTAAGAGTTTAACCAAATTTTTAGGCAAGAATTATACTATAAAAGCCTCCATGGGACACGTGCGTGATCTCCCCAAGAGCCAGTTTGGTGTTGATACTGACGATCATTTTAAACCCAAATATATTACCATCCGTGGAAAAGGGGAGATTATCAAGGAATTAAAGTCGGCGGTTAAAAAGGTCGATAAGGTTCTTTTAGCTGCTGACCCTGACCGGGAAGGTGAAGCCATTGCCTGGCATTTGGCCAATGCTCTCAATATGGATGAGGGCGGGGCATGCCGCATTGAGTTTAACGAAATTACCAAGCAGGCCGTCAAGCAGGCTGTCAAAGAGCCCCGGCCTATTGACCAAAACCGGGTGAATGCCCAGCAAGCCAGGCGCATTTTAGATCGTTTGGTGGGGTATAATCTAAGCCCACTGCTCTGGCGAAAGATCAAAAAGGGTCTTAGTGCCGGCCGTGTGCAATCTGTTGCTATGAAGCTTATTAATGATAGGGAAGAAGAAATCAGTAAGTTTGAGCCCCAGGAATACTGGACGCTTATTTCCAAGCTGTCCAAAGGCCGCAAGTCTTTTGAGGCCAAGCTTCATAAAATTAAAGGCAAAAAGGCTGAAGTACCCAATCAAGAGAAAATGGAGCAAATCACCAAAGATCTGGACCAGGCAGACTATATTGTTGACAAGGTTACCAAAAAAGAAAGGAAGCGGAACCCCGCTGCTCCTTTTACAACCAGTAGTCTGCAGCAAGAAGCTTACCGAAAATTGAATTTTACGGCGAGAAAAACAATGATGGTAGCACAGCAGCTTTATGAGGGTATTGATTTAGGTAAAGAAGGCCCGGCGGGATTGGTTACTTATATTCGTACTGATTCCACCAGGGTATCACCGACGGCAAAAGAAGAAGCGCAAGCTTACATTGGCGAGAATTTTGGTGAAGAGTATGTGCCCAAAGAAAAACGCAAGGAAAAAGCTAAAAAAGGAAAAATACAGGATGCCCACGAGGCCATTAGGCCTACATCTGTCTACAAGGACCCGGCTTTTTTAAAACAATTTCTGAGTAGGGATCAATTACGCTTGTATCGCTTAATATGGGAACGGTTTGTGGCCAGCCTGATGAGCGCTGCGATTATTGATACCACAAGCGTAGATATTACGGCAGGAAACTATACCTTCCGGGCAACCGGCTCTGTGGTTAAATTCCCGGGTTTTATGAAAGTATATACCGAGGCAACTGATAAGCCGAAGGATAACGATGACAACAAGTTGCTGCCGGAATTAACAGAAAAGGATAAGCTCAAGTTGATTTCCCTTGTTCCGGAGCAGCATTTCACGCAGCCACCCCCCCGGTATACTGACGCCACCCTGGTCAAGATTTTAGAAGAAAAGGGTATTGGGCGGCCTAGCACCTATGCCCCCATTGTAGATACCATTCTCAAGCGTGGCTATGTGGTCAGGGAAGAGAAAAAGTTCTTTCCCACTGAACTTGGGACCCTGGTTGTTGAATTATTGCAAGAATACTTTCCTAATGTACTCGATGTGGAATTTACCGCGGCCATGGAAGATAATTTAGACAATGTCGAAGAGGGCGAATTAGATTGGGTTAAGATTTTAGAGACTTTCTACCGCCCGTTCCAAAAAGACCTGGAAAAGGCAGACGAAGAAATTGGAAAAGTAGAAATAGCTGATGAAGTAACCGATGAAATATGCGAAGAATGCGGCAAGAATTTGGTTATTAAGATGGGGCGCTACGGTAAGTTTTTAGCCTGTCCCGGTTTTCCTGAATGCAGGTATACAAAACCTTTACTGGAGCCCACCGGTGTAGAATGTCCGGAATGCAGTGGTGAAATGGTGATTAGACGCAGCAAAAAGGGGCGTAAATTTTACGGGTGTAATAATTACCCTAATTGTGAATTTGTAACCTGGGATGAGCCTACTGCACGAAAATGTCCGGACTGTGGGAGCATGATGGTTAAAAAGACCAAGCGGGGTAATGAAACTTACCAGTGTATTAATAAGCAGTGTAAGGTGCAAGATGAAAACAAAAAAACTAAGACTAGTAAAAAGAAGTCACAGGGAAAAGCAAAAAATTCCTGGCAGAACGATTCGGTAAAATGGAGTGTTTAAATGGAAACAAAAGTTGTGAAGGTAGTGGGGGCAGGGCTTGCAGGCTCAGAAGCGGCATGGCAGGCCGCTAAGCGGGGATTGGAAGTTCACCTGTACGAAATGCGGCCGCAAAAAAAGACGCCTGCCCACCACACCGGTAATTTTGCAGAATTGGTTTGCAGTAATTCGCTGCGGGCGGCAGCCCTGGAGAATGCTGTGGGTCTGTTAAAAGAGGAAATGCGCCGCATGGATTCCCTGATTATGGACTGCGCTGACAGCAACAGGGTGCCTGCAGGGGGTGCTTTGGCTGTAGACAGGGACGGGTTTGCGGGTGCTGTGACAGAAAAATTGTCCCAGCACCCGCAGGTGGTCATTCACAGGGAAGAAATTTCTACTATTCCTGACGGTTTAGTTGTGCTGGCCACCGGACCTCTAACCTCAGATAATATGGCAGCCGGTTTGAGAACAATCACCGGAGAGGAATATCTTTATTTTTATGATGCAGTAGCACCCATAGTGACCTTAGAATCAATCAATAAAGATGTGGCCTTTTGGTCATCCCGCTATAATAAAGGGGAGGCGGCATATCTTAACTGCCCTATGAATAAAGAAGAATATGAGCATTTTGTCTATGCCATGCTGGCAGCGGAAAGAGCCCCGAGAAAAGGATTTGAACAAGAAGTAAATTTCGAAGGGTGCATGCCTATTGAAGTTATGGCCGCCCGGGGTCCGGACACTATTCGGTTTGGGCCATTAAAGCCTGTGGGCCTTATCGATCCGCGCACAGGTAAGCAGCCATATGCTGTGGTGCAGCTTCGCCAGGATAATGCCCAGGGGACTCTTTATAACATGGTGGGTTTTCAAACTCATCTTAAGTGGGGAGAGCAAGAGAGAGTTTTTAAATTGATTCCCGGCTTGGAAAATGCGGAATTTGTAAGGTTCGGTGTGATGCATCGAAATACATATATTAATTCTCCCAGCCTGTTAGAGCCCACTTACCAGTGCCGGAGGCAAAAAGACCTGCTGCTGGCCGGTCAAATGACCGGAGTAGAGGGTTATGTGGAATCTGCTGCTTCCGGATTGGTTGCAGGTTTGAATGCATCCAGGCTGGCCCAGGGCAAAAGTGCGGTAGTTTTCCCCCCGGAAACAGCTCATGGCGCGCTGGCCCAATATATTACTACCGCTAACTCCAGACATTTTCAGCCCATGAACATAACTTTCGGTTTGCTGCCTGCTTTAGGGAAGAAAATTCGTGATAAAAAACAGCGCAATAAGATGATCGCGGACAGAGCTTTAGCAGCATTGGGAGTATCATTGGAAGCATGGGAGGAGCAAGTAGGGGATTAAAACAGTTTGGATAGGAAATGGTACAAATGTATAATTATATGGACTCATTTATGACTTATCTCGAAGTGGAAAGGAATTATTCACCCCGCACCCTTGATAGTTACCAAAGAGATCTATGGGACGGGATATCTTTTTTCACGGAGCTTTTGCAAAAGAAAGACTTGGAATTAAGCCCCGGGGAGCTTGATTATACCCTATTGCGCCAGTATCTGGGTCACTTGCGGGCCAGGGGACTGTCGCGTGCTACTATGGCCCGCAGGCTTGCCGCCTGGAGAACATTTTATCGCTTTTTGAACCGTGCGGGAAGTTTTGATCAAAATCCTGCCCGGCGCCTGTCTTTACCCAAGCAAGGGCGCAAATTACCAGGGTTTTTATATGCAGATGAAGCACGTATGTTGATGTCCATGCCTGACCGGGACAAGCCTTTAGGTTTGCGGGACTTGGCTATATTGGAAATACTATATGCAGCTGGGATAAGGGTAGGGGAGTTAGTTGGCCTGGATATGTCTGATGTTGACTTCAATGCCCAAACAGTAAAGGTTTTGGGCAAAGGTAGTAAGGAGAGAATAGTACCATTTGGCTCCTACGCCCGGGCTGCTTTGGAAGATTATCTAGAGGTACGGCATAAATTACAAAAATCAAAAGACTCGTCCAGTATTGACGCAGCTCTTTTTCTAAATTACCGTGGTGGTAGGCTGACTGATCGCGGGGTTAGGAATGTACTATCCGGGTACGTAAAAAAAATGAGTGCCCAGAGAGGCATAAGCCCACATACTTTGAGACACAGTTTTGCCACCCACCTGTTGGATAACGGTGCGGACTTAAGGGCGGTACAGGAGTTGTTGGGCCACGTGCGCCTGTCCACCACTCAAATATATACCCATGTTACGCGGGAGAGGCTCAGGCAAGAATATAAGAAGGCACACCCAAGGGCTTAGTTGTTCGGCTGGGGGAAGGGGACTTTTATATGTTTCACGGAACTACCATTGTAGCGGTTAAAAAAGACAATAAAGTGGCTGTGGCCGGTGATGGTCAGGTGACTTTCGGCGAAAATACCATTTTAAAGCATAGGGCCAAAAAGGTAAGACGTCTTTATAAAGATAGTGTGTTGGCCGGTTTTGCGGGATCGGTTGCCGATGCCTTCACTCTTTTTGAAAAGTTTGAGGGGAAACTGGAGGCCTACCACGGCAATTTGCAGCGGGCGGCAGTGGAGTTGGCCAAGGAGTGGCGTTTAGATAAAATGCTGCGGCGCCTGGAGGCTTTACTCATTGTGGCTAACGAAAACTACCTGCTTGTGATTAGCGGGAGCGGAGAAGTTATCGAACCTGATGACGGAATTGTGGCCGTTGGCTCCGGCGGCTCCTACGCCCTTGCAGCCGCCCGGGTGCTGGTCAAAAACACTGACCTTCCGGCGCCGGATATAGTTAGGGAAGCTTTGCAGGTAGCCGCGGATATCTGTGTTTACACCAATGATTGGATAACGGTGGAAGAATTATAGGCGCCAAACCGGCGCTTAATTGATGAGGTGTATATAATGACTCCAAGAGAGATTGTAGAAGAGCTCAATAAGTACATTATCGGTCAAAAAGAAGCTAAAAAGGCGGTAGCCATTGCGCTGCGTAACAGATACCGCCGCAGCAACCTCCCCCAGGACCTACAGGAGGAGGTACTGCCCAAAAACATACTGATGATCGGCCCCACCGGCGTGGGAAAAACCGAGATTGCCCGTAGGCTGGCGAAGCTTGTTCATGCTCCCTTTGTGAAAGTGGAGGCAACCAAGTTTACAGAAGTGGGGTATGTAGGAAGAGATGTGGAGTCGATGGTGCGTGACCTGGTGGAAACTGCGGTGCGCATGATTAAGCAGGAGAAAATGAGTAAAGTAGAGGAAAAGGCCATCAAATTGGCGGAAGAAAGATTGGTGGAACTTCTGGCACCTATGCCGGGTGACAAATCTGCCGCCAAAAATCCCCTGGAAATGATTTTTAGTGGGTGGCAAAACCAGGATGAAGATACGTCTGATCAGCAAATGAAGCAGCGTGTTAATTTTGAGCGGGAAAGTGTAAGGGAAAAGCTGGCCCGTGGAGAATTAGAAAAGGAATATGTGGAAGTAGAGGTTGAGGAAGGCTCACCTTCTATGTTAGAAGTGTTTAACGGTTCCGGATATGAGGAAATGGGAATAAATATGCAGGATATGCTTGGAGGTCTGATGCCTAAAAAGAAACGCAAAAGAAGGGTTACAGTAAGTGAGGGAAGGAAAATTCTGGCCCAGCAAGAGGCACAAAACCTGATCGACATGGATGAGGTTAAAGCAGAAGCCGTGACCAAAGTGGAAGAACAGGGAATAATTTTTCTGGATGAAATTGATAAAATTGCAGTCAATGATTCAGGTGCCGGGGCAGATGTTTCTCGGGGTGGTGTGCAGCGTGATATCCTTCCTGTGGTGGAAGGTTCTACTGTGGTAACTAAATACGGGCCGGTGAAGACTGATCACATTCTTTTTATTGCGGCCGGCGCTTTTCATATGTCAAAACCTTCTGATTTGATTCCTGAGCTGCAGGGAAGGTTTCCCATCAGAGTAGAATTGCAAAGTCTCACTGAGGAGCATTTTTTGCAGATTTTAGTCGAACCCAAAAATGCATTAATCAAACAATATACCGCATTGCTGGCCACAGAAGGGCTTGAGATTAAGTTTTCACAAAATTCTCTTGTCGAAATAGCAAAAATCGCGTATACTGTTAATGAGCAGACTGAAAACATAGGCGCTAGGCGTTTACAGACAATTATGGAAAAGTTATTAGAGGACCTTTCTTTTGAGGCTCCCGAGCTGAGTGGACAGTCATTTGCGATTAATAAAGAGTATGTAAACAATAAACTCAGCGAAGTCGTAATGAATCAAGACCTTAGTCGCTATATTCTCTAGAATAAAAAGGGGCGATACTAGTATGCGCGATTTGCTAGAAAAAACACGTTCCATCAATAAATTATTACAAAAGTCCGCGGGTTATCCAGTGGATTATAAAGAAATTGCTGCTATTCTCAGTGATAACATTGAGTGTAGTGTATATATTATTGACCGACGTGGTAAGCCATTAGGCTATAATTATTTAAAAGGTTTTACCTGCGAGGTAATGCAGGAATTTGTGGAATCCCCAGCAGGTTTTCCTCAGGATTATAATGAATACCTTTTAAGTATTAATGAGACTCACGCTAACTTCTGTCAGGCAGGAAATGCTTGTGCATTTCACCACCAAACACCTTGTAAGTTTAACAATAAGGTAACCACGGTTGTACCTATTGTGGGTGCCGGCTCCCGTTTGGGAACTCTGGTATTGGCAAAGTTTGATAAAAACTTTAACGATGAGGATCTGGTTCTGGGTGAGTACGGTTCCACTGTAGTTGGTATGGAGATTTTGCGGGCCAGGGCTGACAGAATGGAAGAAGAGGCCCGTAAGCGGGCCGCGGTGCAAATAGCTCTGGGAACATTATCGTACTCGGAACTTGATGCTGTGCAGCATATTTTTGATCAACTGGAGGGCGATGAAGGCCTTCTGGTGGCCAGTAAGATCGCTGACCGGGTGGGCATAACCAGGTCAGTTATTGTTAATGCTCTGCGCAAGTTTGAAAGTGCCGGGGTCATCGAATCGAAGTCTCTGGGCATGAAAGGTACCTTTATTAAAGTATTGAATGACCGGCTGTTGGAAGAGCTGGATCGGATGAAACAACATTAGGCGCAAAAACAAAACCACAGCGCAGGCTGTGGTTTTTTTATTTATCTTTTTCTTGCACCCTGGCAAAGATTGTGTTAGAATCAATCCGGTGTAAAATACACACGTTGCCGGATTTTACGGGGGGTGCCGCGCCTTGCGGCGGGGTTCCTGTAAATGTGAAGGTGGCGGAGGAAAAACCAGGGAGGAGGTGTGCATGTGGCTGTCATAACCATGAAGCAACTGCTGGAGGCAGGTGTGCATTTCGGACACCAAACCCGGCGTTGGAATCCTAAAATGGCTTCCTACATTTTCACTGACCGTAACGGTATCTACATTATTGACCTGCAGAAAACCGTTAAGAAGGTGGACGAGGCTTATAACTTTGTAAGGCGCCTCGCGGCGGAAGGTGAGTCTGTTCTTTTTGTGGGAACCAAAAAACAAGCCATGCACTCTGTAAAGGAAGAAGCAGAGCGGTGCGGTATGTTTTTTGTAAACCAGCGCTGGCTGGGCGGAATGCTAACAAACTTCCAGACCATTCGTAAGCGTATTGATCGTTTGCATGAGCTGGAACGTATGGAAGAGGAAGGGACAATGGCGCTGCTACCCAAAAAGGAAGTAGCCGAATTGTTGCATGAGAAAGAAAGGCTGCATAAGTTTTTAGGTGGCATTAAAATGATGAAGAAGCTGCCTGCAGCTATATTCGTTATAGATCCGCGTAAAGAGCGTATCGCAGTTGCAGAAGGGCGCAAGTTGGGGATCCCTATTATCGCGATTGTAGATACAAACTGTGACCCTGATGAGATTGACTATGTCATTCCCGGTAATGATGATGCAATCCGGGCTGTCAGGTTATTGACCTCCAAAATGGCTGACGCTGTGTTGGAAGGCAAACAGGGAGAGCAGGTTGCAGTTGCCGAATAGTACAAAAACGGTGGGGGACCGGCCTTGGGGCAGCCCCTGCCTTTTTTCTGCATGTGAGTTTTGGTAAAATTAATTTTTGGATATAATATTTAATTATAAAGGAAAATGGTGGTATTAGGGAGGTTTGAACTATGGCAGAAATTACAGCAAGCATGGTTAAAGAGTTACGGGAAAGTACCGGTTGCGGTATGATGGACTGCAAAAAAGCCCTGCAAGAAACCGCTGGAGATATGGAAAAGGCAAAAGATTTCTTGCGGGAAAAAGGTTTGGCCCAGGCAGCCAAAAAGGCAGGTAGGGTGACCGCAGAAGGATTGGTTGATTCCTATATTCACGGTAATGGCCGTATCGGAGTTTTAGTTGAAGTTAATTGTGAAACTGATTTTGTAGGTAAAACGGATGAATTTAAGCAATTTGTGCGTGATGTGGCTATGCAAGTGGCGGCAGCAAACCCTCAATATGTATCACGCAATGAAGTGCCTCAGGAAATGGTAGAAAAGGAAAAGAAAATTTTGCGGGTACAGGCCCAAAACGAAGGTAAGCCTGAAAAGATTATTGATAAAATGGTTGAGGGCCGCATAGATAAGTACTTTAAAGAGACTTGTCTGTTGGAACAACCTTTCATCAAGGATACCGACATGACAGTGGAGCAATTAGTAAATGAAAAGATTGCCAAGATTGGTGAAAATATATCCATCAGGCGTTTCACGCGTTATGAGTTGGGTGAAGGTAAAGAGAAGAAAAAAGACGACTTTGCCGATGAAGTGATGGCAGCCGTTAATAAGTAGTAATTTGTCTGTTAATTTTTCGGTTTAATTAGGTCTTCATTGAAAGGATTTCCAAGAGCAGTGTAGAATCAGTAATCGACTGGAGGTCAATAAGCTCCATATGGTGTCTCCTAAGTATAAGCGCGTGATATTAAAACTCAGCGGTGAGGCCCTGGCTGGATTGCAGGGTCATGGAATTGATCCGGATGTGGCTAATTCCATTGCCGGGCAGATTAAGGAATTGGCCGAGTTGAAGGTGGAAGTCGCAGTTGTTGTCGGTGGAGGGAATATCTGGCGGGGAGTTGCCGGTAGTGCCAAGGGCATGGATCGCGCTACAGCCGATTACATGGGTATGTTGGCCACCGTGATAAATTCTCTGGCTTTGCAGGACGCTCTGGCCAAGCAGGGAGTAGATACCAGGGTCCAGACTGCTATTGAAATGAGAGAAGTGGCTGAGCCGTACATAAGGCGCCGTGCCATAAGACACCTGCAAAAGGGGCGGGTGGTTATTTTTGGCGGCGGCACCGGAAACCCGTATTTCTCCACTGACACCACTGCCGCTTTACGGGCGGCTGAAATAGAGGCCGAAGTAATACTGATGGCCAAAAGAGTTGACGGAGTTTATGATTCCGATCCCCTCGAAAATCCCGGTGCAAAGAAGTTTGGAGAGCTTAGTTACATTGATGTTTTGAATAAAGGACTAAAAGTAATGGATGCTACGGCCACCTCTCTTTGCATGGATAACCGAATTCCCTTAATCGTTTTTAACCTTACTGAGCAGGGAAACATCAAACGGGTTATTGCCGGAGAAGACGTGGGTACTTATGTTGGAGGTGATTTAGTTGGCTAATCCTCTTCTGACGGAAGCTGAAAATAACATGAAGAAATCCGTAGAGGTAATGAAAAAAGAACTGGCTACTTTGCGGGCAGGGCGTGCCACACCGGCTCTAGTGGATAAGGTTACCGTTGATTATTACGGAACACCTACTCCACTTACCCAGCTTTCCAATGTTTCCGCTCCTGAGCCCAGGCTACTGGTGATTCAGCCGTGGGATAAAAATGTTATGGCTGATGTTGAGCGTGCAATTTTGAAATCGGATTTAGGAATTACGCCTACTAATGACGGAAATGTAATCAGACTTGCCATTCCACAGCTTACTGAGGAACGCCGCACCGAGCTGGTTAAAGTGGTCAAGAAAAAGGCTGAAGAGGGACGGGTAGCAGTAAGAAATATTCGCCGTGATGTTAATGACAAACTTAAAGCTCAGGAGAAAAACGGAGATATTTCGGAGGATGGATTAAGAAATTTGCAGGATGATGTGCAAAAATTGACAGACAAGTACGTAAAAGAAATAGACCAGTTGCTTGCCACTAAAGAAAAGGAAATCATGACGGTTTAAGAGGGTTTTATAGTGAAACAGCCAGATGTTTTGGCCCTAACCTTGGACGAAGCAATCGTTCATTGCAATGAAACTGGTTGGGATGTAAAAATTATTTATACTAAAGCTCCGGGTGATCAATCTCAGGGTAGGCCAAGGGTATTGCGGTTTCTACAAACTTCCCCTGGAAGGGGAGTCTTAACAGTTGCCAGGGAATAAATGGTGAAAGGAGGTGCCAGTTCGAAGAAATGGCCTACAAAATTACTGATCAATGTGAAGCTTGCGGAACCTGTTTAGAGTCCTGCCCGACCGAAGCTATTGTAGAGGGAGATAAGTACAGCATTGACGCGGATAAGTGCGAAGCGTGCGGTACGTGTATCGATGAATGTCCCATTGGGGCGATTATTGAAGAGTAATACCCTAACCCCCTCCTGAAACAGAGGGGGTTGTTTACTAAGTGTTAATAAAGAAAAGGGGGCTCCAGAGTGAAGGAAAGCAATTTCGCTGTCCCTGATATAAATGAAAAGGAAAATGAACTTAAAAAAAAGCTGGATCATTCAGGCTTACCTTGCCATATTGCTATTATTATGGATGGGAACGGCCGCTGGGCCATGCAAAAAAATATGCCCCGAGCAGAAGGGCACAGGGCCGGGGTGGAATCCCTGCGGGAGATAGTGAGGCTATGTGTAGAGCTGCATATAAAAGTACTCACTGTCTATGCTTTCTCCTCGGAAAATTGGAAACGCCCGCAGGAAGAAGTGAATGTGCTGATGGACCTGCTGGTGGAATATTTATACAATGAAATGCGTGAACTACATGAGAATAATGTGCGCATTAATCCTATCGGAAGAATTGACCGGTTACCTGAAAGTGCAGGCATGGCTTTGCAAGCTGCGGTGAATAAAACAAGTGGCAACAAAGGCCTGGTCTTAAATATAGCACTTAATTACGGTGGCCGGCTGGAATTAGTTGATGCTGCACGGAAAATAGCAAAGAAAGTCAAAGAAGGAAAATTAGATCCTGAGAGCATTAACGAGGAAACACTAGCTAATCATCTGTACACTGTAGGGCTGCCTGACCCTGACCTTCTTATTCGCCCTGCAGGGGATTTTAGAGTAAGCAATTTTTTATTATGGCAATTGGCTTATACGGAATTTTGGTTAACGTCTGTAATGTGGCCGGATTTTAAGAAGGTTACACTTCTGCAGGCAATTCTAGATTTTCAGCACCGGGAAAGACGTTTTGGCGGTCTTATACATTCATAACGGTGGGTTGGTGAAATGTAGTGTTATGGAAGCGGCTGGCGAGTGCACTTTTGGGAGTTCCACTGATTATAATTGTAGTATGGTATGGTGGGTTATACCTGTTTTTAATGACAGCACTTATATATTGGGTTGGATTAAGTGAAATGATTAAAATGGTTTCTCGCCGCGGATTAGAACCTAAGTACTGGCCTGCTTTTATGGGCAGCGCGATACTATTGTTTGCGGCGTATGCCTATAGTAGTACATATTCGTTGTTATCTCTTACTGCTCTTATACTAGTTTATCTTTTAACTATATTGTTTTCCCCGGAGAAAGATGCTCTGGTATCAATCTCCGTAACTTTTTTCAGTACTGTTTATATAGGACTGATAACTTACATATATTTATTGCGTAATTTACCTCACGGCTGGTTCTGGCTGACATTTTTGTTGGCCTGTATTTGGGCCAATGACACGGCTGCCTATTTTGGCGGTAAAAAATTGGGACGGGTTCCTCTGGCCCGCAAAATCAGTCCCGGAAAAACCCGTGAAGGGGCATTTTTCGGAGTCCTGGGCAGCTTATTGGTAGCCTATTTGTTTACCACCTTTGACCCTTCTCTGCCAACATCTATGATACTTGTGCTGGGGGTTTTGGTGGCTATTGCCGGCCAGGTGGGAGACCTGGTGGAGTCGGCAATCAAGCGCGAGGCAGGGGTGAAGGATGCCGGAAATCTGATACCTGGTCACGGGGGGATACTGGATAGGTTTGATAGCATGCTGTTTGGGGCTCCCCTGGTATACTACTATGTAGGCTCGTTTATAATAAGTTGAGGTGTCTGTGAGTGCGTCGATATAAAGAGCATTTTTTAGTTGCACTCTTGGCGGCGTTAACCTTTTTAGCTTTGTATGCCGCTGCCAAATATGTGGTGCCGCAAGTTTTGGGCTGGCTTAAATATGTATTGTTGGTTTTGGTGCCATTTATAATAGCACTGATTATGAGTGTATTAATTGAGCCGATGGTCGACTTGGTACAGCGGTACACAAAGCTTTCCAGGTCTTTAGCAGTGTTAATTGCCATGGTTTTAGCCTTTGGTGGGCTGGGCACGGTGTTAACTCTTATCATTTTGCATCTGGTAGCTGAGCTGACGGCTCTTTCTGCTGCTGTGCCGGCATATGTAGATGCAATTGAAATCTTTTTGAAAGATGTAGTTGCCAGGGGACAGCTTTTTTACCTGACTTTACCCGAACAGGTAACAAGTCAGATGGAGCAGGTGTTAAATTTTGAAAGAATGATGAGTTCCCTGGGCGTGACATTGCAGGATGTCGCCGGTTCACTGGCTAATGCTCTGTTAACCCTGGTGGCAGGACTCCCGGGTGCTATTATTGTTGTAATAATTAGTATTGTGGCCACATATTTTTTAAGCCGCGACCGGGCCTTGATGATGAGTTCATGGGTTAAGGTTATACCGGCTCCCTGGGGAGAACGGTCCCTGGTGGTCAGCAAGCAGGTAGCTCAGGCGTTTTTGGCTTATATAAAGGCTCAGATTATTCTTATTCTGATTACTAGTGTGATCAGTATTTTAGGGTTAAGTCTAATTGGTACCCAATATTCCGTCACTTTGGGTTTACTGGTTGGGTTTTTTGACTTGATACCAGTGTTTGGACCGGGTGCGGTATATATTCCATGGGCCGTATGGGCCTTTGTTACCGGGGCTCCGGCATTGGGATTTAAGCTTTTAGGATTATACGTTATTGTGATGGTGATTCGAGCCTTGCTGGAGGCCAAGGTGGTGGCGGGTACCCTGGGGTTGCACCCGCTGGCGGTACTGGTGGCTATGTATGTGGGACTGCAAACTTTAGGGGTGTTGGGATTGATAGCAGGTCCCATTGCGGTAATCGCTATTCAGGCAGCTGTAAAGGCCGGTACCGATGCATATAGAATGTAAAGAGATTATAGTGTCAAGAGATCATTTAGGAGTTTATTATGAAGAGAATTGCAATATTAGGAAGTACCGGGTCCATAGGTAAACAGGCGCTACAGGTTATTCCCGGGCTGGCTTCGGAATTTAAAGTTGCAGGGTTGGCGGCCGGTAGTAATAAAGAACTGGCACTACAGCAGGTGAAAGAGTTTGTCCCGGAAGTTGTATCCTTAGCGAAGGAAGAGGATGCACACTGGCTGCAGCATAATCTAGGCCCGGAGTTGGGTACAACAGTGGTTTGGGGTATTGACGGGCTGGTTGCGGTAGCTACCTTGTCCGGTGTGGATACTGTTCTGACAGCGGTTTCCGGGGCTGTGGGACTGCTGCCTACCGTAAAGGCAATTAAGGCCGGCAAGGATATAGCCCTGGCCAATAAAGAAACGCTGGTAGCGGCCGGTCCCTTGGTTATGGATTTGGCCCGTGCACACGGCACCCGTCTGCTTCCGGTGGACAGTGAGCATTCGGCCATATGGCAGTGCCTGCAGGGAGAAAATGCAGAAAGGGTGTCCAAGATTATCTTAACGGCATCGGGCGGCCCTTTCAGAACGTTTGATATGGATTTATTAAAGCAAGTAACCCCCGGGCAGGCGCTTAAACATCCCAACTGGGATATGGGCGGTAAAATAACCATAGATTCGGCTACATTGATGAATAAAGGATTGGAAATTATAGAGGCCCGATGGCTTTTTGGCCTGGATTATGAAAATATTGAAGTGACTATTCACCCGCAAAGTATCATTCATTCCATGGTTGAATTTGTTGACGGCTCAATAATCGCCCAATTGGGTGTTCCGGATATGCGTCTTCCTATTCAATATGCTCTTACACACCCACAAAGGGTTAAAGGCTCTGCGCCCAGGCTTTCCTGGCCCATAGGCGACCTTTCCTTTGAGGCTCCTGATTACGGGCGTTTCCCCTGTTTGCATTTGGCCTACGAAGCAGGCAGGATAGGAGGAACCATGCCGGCAGTATTGAATGCCGCTAACGAAATTGCAGTGGAACAATTTATTACCGGACGGATAGGGTTTATGAGTATCCCTAGCATTGTGGCCAAGGCCATGGAGAAACATACAGTGATACAAAAGCCGTCTCTTGATCAAATTTTTGAGGCGGATAGATGGGCAAGAGAAATGAGTATATCTTATGCATAAAAATAAAAATGAGTCTAAAAGAGGGTGGGGCCTTTAATGACAACCTTTTGGGCATCAATACTTGTCTTCGGAATGCTAATTTTTTTTCACGAGCTAGGTCATTTTGCTATTGCTAAGCTGGTGGGAATCAAAGTCTATGAATTTAGTTTGGGCTTTGGTCCTAAACTCGTTGGTTTTTCGAGGGCAGACACTGATTACAACCTGCGGGCATTTCCGTTGGGAGGATTTGTTCGTATGGCCGGAATGGACCCGGAAGATGAAGAGGTTGAGGACGGTAGCGGCTTTGGCGAGAAATCTGTCTGGCAGCGAATCAGTGTCATTTTTGCGGGCCCGTTAATGAACTTTGTGCTGGCCGCCTTGCTGTTGGCAAGCATTTTTATTTTTCAGGGAGTGCCCGTGTCCAGTACGGAAATCGAAGAGGTGTTGACGGATAAACCTGCGGCCGAGGCCGGCTTTCAGGCGGGCGATAAAATAGTGGCCATAGAAGGCCAGACGGTGAAGCAGTGGGAGCGGGTTGTGGAAATAATAAGCAGCAGCCCGGGTGAAAGGCTCGAAGTGGCGGTGGAGAGAAATGATGCCAAAGTCACGCTGGATGTTGTTCCTGAGGCCCGTGAGGATGGACAGGGATGGATAGGGATTCAGCCCAAGCCGCATTTTGAACGACAGAATCCTTTCTCTGCAGTTGTACAGGGAGTCAAATATACGGTTCAGGTAACCTTTTTAATATTCGACTTTATTGGCAAAATGATCTTTGGGGATGCGCCAGCTGATTTAGGCGGACCTGTACGAGTGGTATATGAGATCAATAGGGCGGCGGAACTTGGTTTTATCTATCTGCTCCAATTGGCTGCTTTTTTAAGTATAAATCTAGGTTTATTTAACCTATTTCCTATACCGGCATTAGACGGTAGCAGAATAGTATTTTTACTTTGGGAATTAATTAGGGGTAAACCGGTGGCTCCGGAAAAGGAGAATTTTATCCACTTAGTGGGGTTTGGCGTTCTTCTGCTGTTTATAGTATTTATCACTTATAATGATGTGCTGCAGCTGTTTGGGAATAATGCGCCGCTTCCATAAGGAGTTATTTATGATTAATCGTAGAAGTGCCAAAGAAGTTTATGTAGGTTCTGTAAAGGTGGGGGGAAATGCTCCCATTTCGGTACAGTCTATGACCAATACCGATACCCGGGACGTGGCCGACACTGTCAAACAAATAAAAGAGCTGGAGTCGGCAGGATGTGAAATAATTAGAGTTGCTGTTCCCGACCACACGGCGGTAAATTCGTTGCATCCTATCCTGGATCAAATATCCATACCACTTATTGCCGATATTCATTTTAATTATCAGCTGGCCTTGGAAGCCCTGGAAAAAGGGGTGCACGGCTTGCGAATAAACCCTGGCAATATAGGCGGAGAGGAAAAGGTTGCCGCAGTGGTGGCCGCTGCCGGCAAAAAAAATGTACCTATCAGGATTGGTGTTAATGCCGGTTCTCTGGAAAAAGAACTGCTGCAACTTTACGGGGGAATAACAGCTGAAGTAATGGTGGAGAGTGCCCTGCGCCACGTACGAATTTTGGAGCGTCTGCAATTTAACGATATTAAAATTTCCCTTAAGGCCTCTAATGTCCCCCTGATGACTGATGCTTATCGTATTTTAGCCCATAAGGTGGACTATCCGCTCCATGTGGGAGTTACCGAGGCGGGTACTTTACGAGCAGGTACAGTGAAGTCTGCCGTAGGCATCGGAATACTTTTAGCGGAAGGTATTGGGGATACCATAAGAGTGTCCCTAACCGGGCACCCCATCCATGAGGTGCAAGTGGGATATGATATTTTAAAGACCCTTGGACTGCGTAAAAAAGGGATAGAATTAATCTCTTGTCCTACATGCGGGAGGACGGAAATAGATCTTATTTCCATCGCTGAAGAGGTGGAGGACAAGCTTAAAGGAATCGATTTGCCATTACAGGTAGCCGTAATGGGGTGTGCTGTAAACGGTCCGGGAGAAGCTCGGCATGCAGACATTGGGATTGCCGGCGGCAAGGGGGAAGGTCTGCTGTTTAAAAAGGGTAAGATTATACGGAAAATTGCAGGGGATAAACTTGCTGATGAGCTAGTTTCCGAAGTGTATGCCATATATAACCAAATGAAAAAGTAACCGGGGGTGTTAAAAGGATGCGTGTCTCACAGTTGTTGGTACCTACTTTAAGAGAGGTTCCGGCTGAAGCCGAGGTTGTCAGCCACCAGTTGCTGGTTAGGGCCGGATTCATCCGCAAGACAGCGGCTGGTGTGTATACATACTTACCGCTTGCTTTAAGAGTGTTAGAGAAGATTGAAAAGATAGTACGGGAAGAAATGGCACGTCAAGGTGGTCAAGAGATATTGATGCCCATCATTCAGCCGGCTGAACTCTGGAAGGAGTCAAGCCGCTGGGATGTTTACGGTCCTGAATTATTTAGGCTCAAAGACCGGCACGGCCGGGATTTTTGCCTGGGGCCTACCCACGAGGAGATAATTACCGCCCTTGTCCGGGGAGAAGTGAGCTCATACAAACAATTACCGCTTTTATTATTTCAAGTTCAAAATAAGTATCGGGATGAGCGCAGGCCGCGATTTGGCTTAATGCGCGGCAGGGAGTTTATAATGAAGGATTTATATTCCTTCGACATGGACGAGGAAGGTCTGCATACCAGCTACCAAAAGATGTACGAGGCATACAGCCGGGTGTATGACCGGTGTGGCCTTAAATACCGGGTTGTAGAGGCCGATTCAGGTGCCATTGGCGGCAGTGATACGCATGAATTTATGGTTTTAGCTGCATCCGGAGAAGCCACCGTAGTATATTGCAGCAGCAGTGATTGTGATTATGCTGCTAACGTGGAACGGGCTCACGCGCTATTTGGTGGGGAAAGCTCCCAAGAGGAGCCGGAGTCAAAAAGAGAGGTGCACACTCCTACTCAAACGACTATAAAAGATGTGGCTATTTTTTTGGGAGAAAGCCCCAAGAAAACAATCAAGACCCTTATCTATAAAACTGAAGACGGCCTTGTAGCCGCCCTGGTACGTGGAGACCGTGAAGTTAATGAAGTGAAATTGTATAATGCTCTGGGCTGTTTGCATTTGGAGCTCGCTAATGCGGGTACCATTCAGGATGTTACCGGTGCCCAGGTAGGATATGCCGGGCCGGTGGGGCTGGATATGCGCATAGTAGCTGATCCGGAGGTTAATAACATGGTCAACGCCATTGCCGGTGCCAATAAGACGGGTTACCATTTGGTGAATGTAAACCCCGGGCGTGATTTTAAAGTGGACACACTTACTGATATTCGTATGGTTCAAGCCGGTGAACCCTGTCCTCGCTGTGGCTCTGCGTTGGATGAGGCCCAGGGCATTGAGGTGGGACAGATCTTTAAACTGGGAGATAAATATAGTAGAGCGCTGGGCGCTGTATATTTGGATGACAAAGGCCAGGAACAGTATATTATTATGGGATGTTATGGAATAGGTGTAACCAGGACCATGGCGGCTTCCGTGGAACAGAACCATGATCAGCAGGGCATCATATGGCCGGCCTCCATAGCACCGTTCCAGGTTGTCGTTATCCCTGTTAGTACTAAAGACGAGGCACAAGTTAAAATGGCGGAAGAGATATATAACAAATTACTGCAGGCCGGAGTGGAAGCGTTGATAGATGATCGTCCCGAGAGAGCCGGAGTAAAGTTTAAGGATGCCGACCTGGTGGGTTACCCGCTACGCATCACTGTTGGATCCAAGGGAGTTAAATCCGGGCAAGCCGAAGTTACCGAAAGAAAGACTGGAGAGACAGTTATGGTGCCGCAGCAAGATATCACTTATAAAGTATGTGATATGTTGGAGAAGGATGTTTAAAAGTAAGAATACTATATGGATTTTAAGATCAAAATATACTATGAAATATCCCCCCGGGCCCGCTTCTTGCCAGTAAGGGGCTTCTATGATATACTTACTTTTGTTTGGGTAAGAATGGTGTTTATGTATTCTGTAGCCAAGGCTTTTTTATTTTACTTAAGGAGTGGGTTGCACCCACTCCTTCGTCTTATAAAGGCTGTTAAAAGAGTGTAATGTGAAACTTAATAAGGGAGGGTATTATTGAGGTGAGTAAAAGCATCACCGCAACAGTCGAAGAATTGCTTGCTCCCGTTGTTGAGGCAAACGATATGGAATTGGTAGATGTTGAGTATATTAAAGAAGGTGGTCGCTGGTTTTTGCGACTTTTCATTGATAAAGCAGAAGGAATTAATCTTGACGATTGCCAGCTGATATCGAATGCTGTAGACCCGGTTCTTGACGCGCATGATCCTATTAATAATGCTTATACACTGGAGGTATCGTCTCCGGGTATTGAACGGCCGCTGAAGAGGTTACCGGATTTTGAAAGATTTAATGGGCAGCATATAAGTCTCAGCACCTTTGCTCCGGTAAAGGGTCAGCGCCGTTTTAACGGCCTTTTAAAGGGTGTTGAAAGTGAAGATGTCAAGTTGGAGGTGGGTGGCCAGGATGTGCTTATTCCCTTTGAGCAAGTGGCTAAAGCGAAACTGGTCCCTGAGTTCGATAATTCGGGAGGCTAATAGTTCATGAGCACTGAGTTTTTAGATGCTTTACAAGACTTGGAGAGGGAAAAGGGAATCGATCTCGATATTCTTTTGGAAGCTATTGAAGCAGCGCTTTTGTCTGCATATAGAAGGAATTTTGGTTCTTCGCAAAACGCCCGCGTGCATATTGACCGGGAAACAGGTGATTACAAGGTTTATACTCAGCGTATGGTGGTTGAAACGGTGGAAGACCCCCGTATGGAAATAGCAATCGAAGAAGCTCATGAAATTGACCCCCGGTATGAAGCGGGGGATATTGTGGAAAATGAGGTAACCCCCGGTAACTTTGGGCGTATTGCCGCTCAAACCGCCAAGCAGGTAGTGGTCCAGCGCATTAGGGAGGCCGAGCGAAACATAATTTACGAGGAGTTTGCCAACCGGGAAGGTGACATCGTTACCGGCATTGTGCAAAGAATTGAACAAAAAAATGTATTAATTGAGTTAGGAAAGACCGAGGCCATTTTGGCCCCGGCGGAACAAATACCCGGGGAAGAATACACACATGGTAACAGAGTCAAAACATATATTATAGAAGTGAAAAAGACCACCAAGGGCCCACAAATCTTTGTTTCACGCACGCATCCCGGCTTACTAAAACGATTATTTGAATTAGAGGTTCCAGAACTGCAGGATGGCACTGTCGAACTAATGGCAGTGGCCAGAGAAGCAGGACAAAGGTCAAAGATTGCTGTGTTTTCACGCGATGAGAATGTTGATTCGGTTGGAGCCTGTGTGGGGCCGAAAGGTATGAGAGTCCAGGCGATAGTCAACGAGTTGCGGGGGGAAAAGATTGACATCATTAAATGGGATTCCGACCCTTCCAGGTATATTGCCAGTTCCTTAAGTCCGGCCAAAGCAGTGGGCGTTGAAATATGGGAAGATGAAAAAATAGCAAGGGTAATCGTTCCGGATTATCAACTTTCTTTGGCAATAGGTAAAGAGGGACAAAATGCCAGACTGGCAGCTAAGTTAACAGGGTGGAAGATAGATATCAAGAGTGAAAGCCAAATGGCCGAACTGTTTCCCGAGGAATTTAAAGATCTGTTTAGTGAAGAAGAGCAAGAAAGCGAGGATAAAGGTGTTTAGGAGGGGGGTATTGTGCCCAAGAAGAAAAAGGTGCCGCAGCGCATGTGTGTGGGATGCCAGGAAATGCGACCTAAAAAAGAATTGATTAGAGTTGTGCGCACACCGGAGGACAGCATAGAAATTGATTTCAAAGGGAAGCGTTCAGGTAGAGGTGCCTATGTTTGTCAATCACAGTCATGCTTCCAAAAGGCTCGAAAGGGCCGCCGTCTGGAAAAAGCCTTTAAGACTTCCATTCCCCGGGAAGTCTATGATGCGTTATTAAAGGAGCTTGGGGAAGAACATGAGTGACAGTCTAAAGCAACTTTTAGGTTTGTGTATAAAGGCTCGGCGCATAGAGAGCGGCGATACTGCAGTGAACAAGGCCTTAACTAAAGGTAAGGTTAATTTGGTTCTGGTAGCTGAAGATGCGTCTCACCGGACCAAGGAGTATTTTACAGGTGAAGTGCAGGAACATGGAATTCCATTAGCTTTTTACGGTTCTAAATCTTTTTGGGGTCAGGTGTTGCAAAAGCCGCCGCGCTCGGTAGTAGCGGTTACTGATAAACACTTTGCCCGAGGAATGCTGCGGGCTTTGGAAAGGGGAGAAAGCCATATTATGGGTGGCTAAAAATCTCGGAGGTGATTCAATGGCTAAAAAACGCGTCCATGAGCTCGCTAAAGAGCTCAATGTGGAAAGTAAAGAAATAATACAAAAAGCTACAGATATGGGTATCGATGTAAAGTCTCACATGAGTACCCTTGAGCCAGATGAAGTAGACCGGTTATCCGGTAACGCTGCACAAAAAAAGGGTAAAGAAGGTGCCAGGCAACAGCACCGCAGTAGCAAACCCCCGGCTGACAAACGCTATGACAACCAGGCCAAAGGTCCCAAAAGACAAGACCAGGACCGCAATGATAAAAGAGGTAACCGTGACCGGGGTCCAGGCATCGTAGATAAAGTTCCCTCTAGGCCACCGGACCGCAAATTTTCGGAAAAGCCAGCCCCAGCAAAGGGCGGCGGTAGGCCGTACAATAAACCGCAGAGAAGCTCTGCTCCCAGGCAAGGTGAGGGACATGGCCAGGATCGTTCTACAGGCGCTAAGCCGGCCGGAGGTAAGTACGGGCGCCCAGCTCAAGGTGGAAAGTTTAATAATAAGCCGCGGGGTAAAGGCAAGCCTCCCATAGATAAAATAAAGGCTGCTGAAAAAGCAAAGCCGGAAGTGGCCAAGGCCCAGGAAAAAGTAAGGGCTCAGGAAAGGGCCAAACAGGCTGAAAAACAGGCCTATAGAGAGTCCGCCAAGAATAATAAAAACAAATACAATGACCGCAAAGAATTCAACGAAGGTAAAGTTCTTCCCCGGCCCGGACGTAAGAAGGGTAAACCCAGGGGTGGCACTAAAGATAGACGGCAGCTTCCCAGGGAAAAAAGGATTATTAGCATCACAGACTCTGCAACCGTTAAAGAATTAGCGGAAAAGATGAGTGTTAGTGCGTCAGAGATTATTAAAAAGCTAATGTCCATGGGAGTAATGGCCACCATAAATCAGGAGATCGATGCTGAGACTGCCGTAATAGTAGGCGAAGAATTTAATGTACAAATTAATGTAGAGCATAAAGAAGACGAGGAAGCAGTCTTAATGAAAGAACCGGAGGAAAACGAAGGAGATTTGGAGTCCAGGCCCTGCGTGGTTACTGTTATGGGGCACGTTGACCATGGTAAAACTTCGCTTTTAGACGCCATCAGGGAGACCAAGGTTACAGCAAGCGAGGCCGGAGGGATTACCCAACATATAGGGGCATACCAGGTGGAACGTAAAGGGCAAAAGATAACCTTTGTTGATACACCAGGTCACGAAGCATTCACCGCCATGCGTGCTCGTGGGGCACAGGTTACGGATGTAGCAATTCTGGTGGTGGCGGCAGATGATGGGGTAATGCCACAAACAGTGGAGGCAATCAACCATGCTAAAGCCGCTGAAGTGCCGATTATCGTTGCTATTAACAAAATTGATAAAGAAAATGCCCAGCCCGATCGGGTAAAGCAGAATCTCACTGAGTATGAGATGGTGCCCGAAGACTGGGGTGGCGAAACTATTACTGTTCCGGTTTCAGCCATCAACCGTGAGGGGCTTGATGATCTTTTAGAAATGATTATCCTGGTTTCAGAAATGCAGGAACTTAAGGCTAACCCGAACCGGGAAGCAAGGGGAGTCGTTATAGAAGCGGAATTAGACAAAGGGCGCGGACCGGTTGCCACTATATTGGTGCAGAACGGAACATTAAAAGTTGGAGATACACTTGTCGCCGGCACAGCTTTCGGTAAAGTGAGAGCTATGATGGATCATATCGGAAACAGGTTGGAAAAGGCAGGACCTTCAACTCCGGTCCAGGTATTAGGGTTTTCTGAAGTGCCTGAAGCAGGTGATGGATTCTTAGCGCTGGAGGATGATCGGAAGGCCCGTCAGATTTCTGACAAACGCCAAGCTCGGAGGCGGGAAGAAGAACTGAGAGCAACAACTTCAAAAGTGTCCCTTGATGACCTTTTTAATCAGATAAAAGAAGGTCAGGTGAAGGAACTTTCCATCATTACTAAAGCTGATGTGCAAGGTTCAGCCGAGGCTTTAAAGGCATCCCTGGAAAAACTTTCTACCAGCGAGGTAAAAGTGAATATTATCCATGGCGGGGTTGGAGCTGTTAATGAAACTGATATTATGTTAGCATCGGCATCCAATGCCATTGTCATAGGTTTTAATGTTAGACCTGATGCCAATGCCAGAAAGGCTGCGGAAATTGAAAAGGTAGACGTAAGGTTGTACAGGGTTATATATGAAGCCATTGAAGATGTGAAGGCAGCCATGAGTGGCCTTTTGGATCCTGAGTATAAGGAAGTTGTTTTGGGGCGTGCTGAAGTACGCCAGACTTTCAAAGTGTCAAAAGTAGGGACTATTGCAGGTTGTTATGTTACTGAAGGGAAATTGGTACGTGATGCAGGTGTTCGTCTTATTCGTGACGGTGTAGTAGTTTTTGAAGGAAAGTTAGATTCATTAAAGCGATTTAAGGATGACGCTAAAGAAGTTGTGCAAAACTACGAGTGCGGCCTGACATTGGAAAAGTTCAATGACCTCCAGGAAGGTGACATGATAGAGGCTTTCACCATGGAAGAAGTGAAGCGTGAATTAGATTAAAAAGCGAGTCAGGAAACTCTGATTCGTATTTAAGGGGGTGACCCAGATGGCTCATCGTCCAGAGCGCTTGGCCGAAGCAATCAAACAGGAAATTTCTGACGTAGTTAGGGATGAAATGAAAGACCCCCGTATTGGGTTTATAACAATCACCAGGGTGGAAGTAACGGGTGATTTACGGTATGCCAAGATATATGTTAGTGTACTGGGAGAAGAAAAGGAACAAAATGAAACTATTGAGGGGCTCAAAAAAGCTAAAGGCTTTATACGGTCTGAATTAGGAAAGCGTATCAGGCTGCGTCATGTGCCTGAAATAAGTTTTATTCAGGATCAATCCATGGACAGGGGTATCAAGGTGCTCAACCTTATAAACAAGGTCAAAGATAAAGGTGAGACTGAGGATGAATAATCTTGATTCTATTACCAGTGTGATAAGATCTTGGCACAGCTTCCTTTTGTGCGGCCATATAATGCCTGATGGGGATTCCTTAGGTTCAATGCTGGCACTGGGAAAGGTTTTGGAACAAATGGGTAAACAAGTCACCATGGTGAGTTTCGACCCAGTGCCAGATAACCTAACTTTTTTACCGGGAATTAATTGTCTCAATACGGGTGAAAGAGAGTTTAATCAAGACTTTGATGTTTTTATGATGTTAGATTGTTCCTCACCGGACCGCTTGGGCCCATACTACAAGATGCTGCAAAGAGAACTAATAACAGTCAATATTGATCACCATCCCGGCAACACTATCGAGGCTGAATATACATATGTAGACTCTCAAGCAGCAGCTACAGGAGAAATAGTCTATGATATGTTACTTTATTTAGGTGTAAATATTACAACAGATGTGGCTGCATGTCTATATACCGCAATAATTACTGACACCGGTTCTTTTAGATATGAGAACACCACACCGACTACCCATCGCAGGGTGGCTGATTTAATGCAATGTGGGATAGAACCGGCTAAGTTAAATGAGTTCATATATGACCAAAAATCTCTCCCTGCTATACTTTTGCTCCGGGCGGCATTGCAGACAATGCAGTTTACCAAATGCAAAAGAGTTGCATGGATCTCAGTGTTTAGAAAAGATTTAATGGAAGCAGGGGCCTGTGATGAGCATGCGGAAGGCATTATTAATTATCCTCGTTCCATAAAGGGAGTTAAAATAGCCATCTTATTCCGAGAATTGGAACCCGGGGTTTTTAAAGTGGGGTTTCGCTCGAAAGGCGAAGTTGATGTTAACAGGTTAGCCTCTGGCTTTGGTGGTGGCGGGCATGTAAGGGCATCAGGTTCCACCTTAAGGGGAACGTACGAAGATATTTGCAATGAAGTATTAAGCGAGGCTATTAACTTATTGCAAGCAGATGGTAGTTGATAGTAATTGGCGAAAAATAGTTGATAAAAAATAATGGATGGAATAATAATGGATGGAATAATTAATGTATTAAAGCCCCCGGGCATGACTTCCCATGATGTGGTGCAATTTATTAGAAAGTTAATCGGGAAGCGCAAAGTAGGGCATACCGGTACACTGGATCCGGGAGCTGCCGGAGTTTTAACGATATGTTGCGGCAAAGCTACCAAAATAATACAGTTTATGGACCATACGAAGGAGTACCGGGCTGAGGTTTCCTTTGGTACTGCAACTTCCACATTGGACAGTTTTGGTCAGGTGATTAAAGAGCAAGATTGTTCGTCATTGACATTAGATGAAGTCCGGGAGGGTTTGCAGAAATTCAAGGGTGAGATAGAGCAGATTCCGCCTATGACATCGGCTATCAAACATAAGGGAAAAAAGCTTTACGAGCTGGCCCGGGCCGGACTGGAAGTAGAAAGAAAAAAAAGAAGGGTCAATATCTTTTTTGCACGCATTGTAAATGCCTTTGATATAGGTACTCCTAACCCCAAAGTAATCATGGACATAGGCTGTTCTGCAGGTACATACGTAAGAACTTTGTGCTCTGACCTGGGTGAAAACCTTGGCTGCTGCGCACATATGTCATTTCTATTACGAGTTCGAGCCGGTTCCTTCGGGATCTTAGACACCTTTACTTTGGAAGAGTTAGAGGAAAAGAAGCACCATGGAGAGTTAGGCGAAGTCTTGGTTTCTCTTGACCAAGCTTTAAGTAACTTACCTACTGTTAGGGTGGAAGACGAATTAGTAGACGCAGTAAAAAATGGAAATAGAATTTTCTTCGAAACAGGTACTGAAATGCAGTTACAGGGAAATCAATTGGTGTGCATGCAGGGTCCCCAGGGAGTAATCGCTATAGGTAAGACTTTAGACAAAAATACACAGGTAGACACTATCAATATTCAGCCTGTTAAGGTACTGGTATGAAAAAAAGTTGGGGGTCAAGGCCAGGTGAAAGTTTATCAAAATTGGGAAGAAGTTAGGCATAAATATCAAAACGTGGTAATGGCACTAGGTAATTTTGACGGGGTGCATTTAGGCCATCAACAGTTGATAGGGCAAATGGTGGCCAAGGCCGGGGAGATAGGAGGTACGCCTCTTGTCTTTACATTTTACCCGCATCCTATGGCTGTATTGAGACCGGAAAGTGTCCCGCCCATGCTGCTCAGCCAAGAAGCCAAGCAGGATATGATAGCTGCTATGGGGGTAGAGGTCATGGTTCGTGCATCTTTTACCAGGGAATTTTCAGCCATGTTACCGGAGGAGTTTGTTAGCCGTATACTATGTGATGCGCTGCAGACCCGCTGGGTTTTTGTAGGTTATAATTATTCCTTTGGCTACAAAGGACAGGGAACTCCCAGCCTATTGCAAGAATTAGGGCAAAAACACGGTTTTAACGTACATATAACACCTTCCGTGTCGGTAGACGGAGAAGCGGTAAGCAGTACATTAATACGCCAGCACATTCGTAACGGTAATATAGCTGAAGCACGTAAATTTCTAGGGTACTGTCCCCGGTTTGAGGGTAATGTGGTACTGGGCGAAAGAAGAGGTAGAACATTAGGCTTTCCTACGGCGAATCTGGCCATTGATGACCGCATTGTGATTCCCCCCAAGGGTGTTTATTCTGTAAAGGCGCAGGTTGACAATGACAATTTCTTAGGTGTAGCTAATATTGGGACTAAGCCTACTTTCCACGGTACTAAGAATAAGCAAAATATTGAAGTGCACTTATTGGACTTTTTCGGGGATTTATATGGTAAAAAAATTAAGGTTTTTTTCACCAGGCATATTAGGTCGGAAAAAAGGTTTGCTTCTGTAAATGAACTTGTTGATCAGATCAAACAGGATATTTTGCTGGCCAGGGCGCAATCTTCGGATTAAGAATAAAACATGTTAGGGATTAATATAATTTTTCAAAGAAAGTTTACTTCTGTTTTCTATTATGCTACAATAAACGCGGTAAACGTCCCGATTTATAAGGAAAGGAGACGTTTTGCCAATGGGTGTACCGAAATTTGATTTACCTGATGAGGACATCAAAAAATGGTTAAATCATATAGCCTTGATTTGTCTAAGTGACGAATTTCAAAAACTAAAAACCGAATTGGAAAGCATGTATGGGCAATATAACATGGAAGATGTCGGCCTGACTGCATTTCAAGATGCCTTGTATACCTTTTTGGCAGAGGAAGATGATGAGCGGACCACACAATCGAAAGTTTACTAATGGTGATGCGGTCATGCGGGTTATAATTACGGAGCACGCCCGTAAAAGATTGCGGGATATGAGGCAGGAAAGAATTTTATCCGAAGATATTATTGAAGCAGCCGCCGGCATTCCCGGGCGTGTCCCTACGGCCACTCGTTTTCGGGGGTTTTTTGCTAAGTCGGGTAGGATGTTTGACATTGTGGCTAAAGATATTCCAGGCGGACGCCTGGTAATAACCATAATTGGGAAGTGATTATTTTTCCCGGGGGAACTATTAGCTAGGGAATTCGTTTGTCTCCGACGGTTAACGTGGCTAATAGCGATTGTAGCAAGAAGGAGGTGAACATAATGGCTTTGACGTTAGAAAAGAAACAAACATTAATTGATCAATTTAAGGCCCATGAAAATGATACCGGCTCACCGGAAGTTCAAATTGCAATACTTACAACTCGTATTACCGAGCTTACCGAGCACTTAAAGATCCACAAAAAGGATCATCATTCCAGGCGTGGCCTGTTGAAAATGGTAGGGCAGCGCAGAGCGCTTCTAAATTACCTAAAAAATCGTAATTTTGAACGTTACCGTTCCATAATTCAAAAGCTTGGATTGCGCAAATAAATTGAAGCGGGGTATAACCCGCTTCTTGGTGTATCAGTAGGTTAATTTACGGGGGGTGATGTATGTTTATCGGAGAGGCATGAAATACTATAAATGTGAATGGTAATATATTTTTTTGCTTATAATAAAGGATAAATAAGGAAAAATAGGTAATGATTTTTTAGCTTAAAAAATAAAAGTTGCCAGGTTGGTGATACCTTATATGGTAGAAAGAAAAGTATTAAAAAAAGAATTAGTGGTTGGCGGCCGAACTCTGAGTTTAGAAACAGGCAGGTTGGCCAAACAAGCTAGTGGTTCAGTATTTGCATGTTATGGGGAAACCGCAGTTTTAGTTGCTGCTACAATGTCTAAAAGGCCCAGAGCAGGTATCGATTTCTTACCGCTAACGGTAGATTATGAGGAGCGCATGTATGCTGTAGGTAAAATTCCCGGGGGTTTTATTAAGCGGGAAGGAAGACCCAGTGAGAAGGCTACCCTGTCAGCGCGTTTAATAGACAGGCCCCTACGCCCGTTGTTTCCGAAAAACCTGAGGAATGATGTTCATGTGATATCTACGGTTATGTCAGTTGATCAAGATAATGCTCCTGAAATGATGGCTATGTTAGGAGCTTCTGCGGCGCTGAGTATTTCAAACATTCCCTTTAACGGCCCCATTGCCGGGGTGGTAATTGGACGGGTAGACGGTAAATTTATAGTTAACCCCACGTTGGAGCAGTCTGAAAAGACTGATATGCACTTAGTTGTGGCGGGAACTGCTGACGCTGTAATGATGGTAGAGGCAGGGGCGGATGAAGTTCCTGAGGAAATAATGCTTGAGGCTATTATTTACGGGCACGAGCAAATCAAAGAGATGGTTCGCTTTATCGAAGAGTTTCGTCAGGAAGCAATAGAGATGGGACTAGCCTTTCCAAAAATGGAAATTGCGGTAGCCGAAACCGCAGATGACTTTGAACGAGCTGTCACTGAAAAGGCCACGGAGAAAATAAAGGCCGCAGTACAGGAATGTATTGTCAAACAATACCTCAAAAAAGCAAGAGACGAATTCATGGATGCTGTAAAATCCGAAATAATGGAATCCTTTATTGAGGAGTATCCGGAATCTGAGGACGAAATTGAAAAGATTATAGACAGTGTGGAAAAGAAAGTTATTCGTAGATCTATCCTTGTGGACAGGATACGTATTGACGGTCGGGCTTTAAATGAAGTGCGTCCCATATCAGTTGAGGTGGGACTATTACCTAGAACCCATGGATCAGGTTTGTTTACCAGGGGTGAAACTCAGGTTTTATCCAGTGTTACCCTTGGTGCTATTTCTGAGGAACAAAGATTGGACGGGCTGGGGATAGATGAGAAAAAGCGTTATATGCATCACTATAATTTCCCCCCTTATAGTGTTGGTGAAACCCGTCCCATGAGAACAACCAGTCGTAGGGAAATTGGCCATGGTGCTCTGGCGGAAAGGGCATTGGAGCCAGTGGTTCCCTCGGAGGAAAAGTTCCCTTACACCATACGTATTGTTTCTGAAGTGGTGGCCAGTAACGGCTCAACATCGATGGGCAGTGTATGTGGTAGTACCTTAGGACTTATGGATGCCGGTGTTTCCATTAAGGCTCCTGTTGCCGGAGTAGCTATGGGCCTGATTAAGGAAGACGACAATTTTGCCGTGCTTACTGACATCCAGGGTATGGAGGACCACTTAGGGGATATGGACTTTAAGGTAGCCGGAACAAGTAAAGGGGTAACGGCACTGCAAATGGACATCAAGATAGCAGGTATTGACAGGGATGTGCTCAGTAATGCATTGTCCCAGGCTCACCATGGCCGCATGCATATTTTGGGCGAAATGCTAAAAGTAATTCCCACACCCCGCAATGAACTGTCACCTTATGCTCCCCGGATTATTCAAACCTTTGTGCATCCCGATAAAATACGAGATGTAATTGGGCCGGGTGGTAAAACAATCAAGAAAATCATCGAAGAAACCGGTGTGGATATTGATATTGAAGATGACGGCCGGGTATTTATTGCTGCGGTGGATCCCAAGGCGGGCGATTATGCTAAATCTATTGTGGAAAAACTTACCCAGGAAGTTAAACCGGGCCAGATATATACAGGTAAAGTGGTTAGGGTTACGGACTTCGGGTGTTTTGTGGAAGTTGTGCCTGGAGTACTGGGGTTACCGGGAAAAGATGGCTTAGTCCATATATCCCAACTGGCACACGAAAGGGTTAACAAAGTAGAAGATGTGGTTAAAGAAGGCGAAGAAGTCATAGTAAAGGCAATTGGTTATGATAACCAGGGACGGCTAAAACTTTCCAGAAAAGACGCCTTACCTGAGCCGCCGAAGGATGAAAAAGGCGAAGCAGGGAACGGAGATAAAAAGCCATTTCGTAACGGTACCAGAAGAACACCGGGCCAGCGCCCACGCGTCAGACAGCAGCGAGATAATTAAAAAACCCCTACTAAGTAGGGGTTTTTTAATTATCTAAAAAAGGGGATAGGCTACTTTTTGTTTTTAAAAAGGTGCCTATCCCCTTTTTTAAAGCAAGCAAGAACTGTCCCCACTTGCTATTATAATCTTGTAAGGCGATGCATATTATCTATGTAGCTTAAATTATTTGCGGGAAGGTGTTTATGCTTGCGTGTATTCTTTGTTGAAAAACGAGGCATGGTATTGATCTTGGGCGTGATTGTCCTACTTTTTATTGCTTTGACGGTGGGGGTGTCTAATTCACCATCTCCCCAGTTTACAACATCTCTCAGTGACCGCGAAGGGCAGCCCATTTACCAGGGTAGTTCTGAAAAAAAGGAAATTGCCCTTACTTGTAACGTGTTTTGGGGAGAGGAGTTTTTGCCTCGGATGTTGGCCATACTTGAAGAAAAGGATGTTCAAATAACTTTTTTTATGGGAGGTATATGGGCAGAAAAGTTTCCCGGCTTAACCAAGCAAATATTAGAAGCAGGGCACGAGATAGGTAGCCATGGTTATTCCCATCCACATCCGGACCGTCTGTCCAAGGACGATAATTTAGAGGATATCTTAAAGTGTGAGCAAGTAATAAAAAAGATTACAGGTAAAAAGCCTGCATTATATGCCCCGCCCTACGGCGAGAGAGGGCCCGCGGTTCTACAAGCGGCAGAAGAGGCAGGATACACCACCATTTTGTGGAGTATTGATACAGTTGATTGGAAACACCCTAAACCGGAAGCAATAGTTAATAAGATAAATAATAATGCCCATAATGGTGCTATTGTGTTAATGCACCCTACAGCTCCCACGGTACACGCAATGCCGCAAATTATTGATGAACTGCGGAAACAGGACTTCACCTTGGTCACCGTGAGCGAAATGCTGCAGGATGACCGGCAGGGAAAAAGCAGTTAATAATTATGTAAAATAGGGGAAGGATAAATACTCGAGTTATATATCCTAATAAGATGGTGAAATTTATGCGGCATTTTACATCCGTTATGATTGTGCTAGTCTTCTCTCTTTTGCTTCCATGCCATATCGCCCTGGCTGCTGACAACTTGGAAATTACCGCGCACTCAGCTATACTTATGGACGCGCATACCGGGCAAATATTGTATAAGAAAAATGCATTTAACCCTGTACCTCCTGCCAGCACAACTAAAATAGCAACGGCTCTGTTGGCACTGGAGATAGGAGACTTGCAAAGTGTAGTAACGGTCA
The DNA here is from genome assembly GCA_009711705.1 of Bacillota bacterium. Taxonomy (GTDB): domain Bacteria; phylum Bacillota; class Desulfotomaculia; order Desulfotomaculales; family VENG01; genus VENG01. The sequence continues at coordinate 73,009 of VENG01000003.1, read as the reverse complement.
GCGAAAGGGCTGCCCGAGTCGGCGAATCCAGTATGCACTTAACAGCCGGAGAGCAATTAACTTTAGAACAATTATTAACCGGGGCCTTAGTCAGGTCAGGGAATGATGCCTGTGTTGCTATAGCTGAGCATTTAGCAGGGTCGGAAGACTTGTTTGTGCAATTGGTTAATAATAGGCTTAATTTTCTGGGGGCTGAAAGTACAAATTTTATTAATACCAATGGATTGCCTGTCCGGGGACATGTTACATCAGCCCATGATCTAGCACTTATTACCAGGTATGCGCTGGCAAATCCTACTTTCAGTAAGCTTGTGGGAACCCGTTATGCCGTTATACATGGCCCGCACCAGTGGACGCATGAGTTAACCAATACAAACAAGCTGCTTTGGAATTATCCCGGCACCACGGGAGTTAAAACCGGTACTACAAATGAGGCGGGACAATGTTTGGTGGCATCAGCCACCAGGGACGGAAGGTGCTTAATAGCTGTTGTTTTGCATAGCAGTAACCGGTACCAAGATTCCATTAAAATTTTAGAATATGGTTTTAATAGTTTTAACCCGGTGACTGTGATAGAGAAAGGTGAAATAATAAAAAGAATAACAGTGACTGAAGGGGATATTAACCGCCTCCCACTTGTCGCTGACCGCTCCGTTGTTTTTTTACGTCACCAGGGCGAAGATTTACACTTGGAAAAGAAATTTGTTTGCAAGCCGAGTATGACGGCGCCAATAAGAGCCGGTAGCAAACTCGGACAGGTTTTAGTATTCAACGAAGGAAAAGTGGTGGGATATGCAAATTTGGTAACAGAAACGTCTGTTAAGAATAACTCTTCATCGATACCATTTGCTTCCATTACGTTTTTAAATAGACTCATCAGCAGCAAAAAATAAAATACAGGAATACACTTGTATTATGAAGAAGGAAAGTTATAGAGAACCTTGAAATGATGAGGGCTTTGAAAATATATTCTAAGGGGGTTACCATGTGCATAATGAAACCGTTCTATCTAATGGTTTACATATTCTCAGCGAAAAGGTGCCCCATGTGCATTCAGTTGCAGTAGGTTTCTGGGTGAATGTGGGATCACGGGATGAATCTCCGGAAGTGCAGGGCATTACCCATTTTATAGAACATTTAATGTTTAAAGGGACTAAAACCCGTACTGCCAAACAAATAGCTGAGTCATTGGATGCAGTAGGAGGGCAGTTAAATGCTTTTACCACGAAAGAATATACTTGTTATTACGTGCGGGTCTTGGATGAGTTTTTGGAATTTGCCGTTGATCTTTTAAGTGATATGTTGTTAAATTCGCGCTTTTCCACGGAAGATATGGACAGAGAACGCAATGTAATTCTGGAAGAAATTAAAATGTATGAAGATACTCCGGATGAGCAAGTGCATGATGTCTTTGCCCGAACCTTATGGCGGGACCATCCTCTGGGCAGGCCCATAATCGGCACCGAGGATGTGATAGCAAATTTGACGCGGGATCAAATAATAGAATTCTACCAGAAACATTACATTGCATCCAACATATTCGTGGCCGTTGCAGGTAATGTGGAACACCAAAGAGTGGTAGAAAAAATTAACGGAACATTAGGGCACCTGGAAACCAAAACGAGCCCCCGTACACTGGAACCGCCGGTGCCTTATAGTGATGCCTCTTTTCGTAAGAAAGACACCGAACAGGTACATATTTGCGCCGGTGTGCCGGGGCTTTCCTTAAGTGATCCTAATATTTACGTACTCCAATTGATTAACACTGTTTTAGGAGGGGGCCTTAGTTCCCGCCTCTTTCAACAAATCAGAGAAGATCGAGGCCTTGTTTATGCAGTTTTTTCGTATCATAGCTCATACCATGACGGGGGCGTATTCTGTATTTACTTAGGATTGAGCCAGGTTAACGTAGGAAAAGCTATGAATTTGGTCTTTAAAGAGATTAAAGATATTCAGAAGCACGGGATAACGGATGTGGAGTTGCAGAGGGCTAAGGACCAGCTTCGAGGCAATTTGTTATTAAGCTTGGAGCACGTAAGCAGTAGAATGAGCAGGTTGGGAAAATCAAAAATGTATCTGGATAAGGTAATTCCACCCGAGGAGCTAGTCAGACGTATCAACAGTATCGGCAATGAGAAGATAAAAGAGGTGGCCAGCACTTTTCTGATCCCGGAAAAATTCAGCCTGGCCAGTGTAGGACCGTGGGAAGACCTTGAATTAATTAAGGAATTAAAATCGAAGTAGAAAATGTTGGCCAAGTTACAATAATCAATGGAGTTTAATAATGTGAGGAATTGCGAAAAGGTTGATGTTAATGAAAGAATGGGAAATAAAAAAAATATTGACAGAGCTGCCCGAAGAGGCCCTTGATGCACTGAAAGAACTATCGACTGTACAGCGAAAGGGTAAAAAGGTACGCGGGTTTGAGCCGGCTAAGGGTTTTGAGGGCAAGGTAGCCAACTTACCCCGGCGGGCCACGCCCGGTTCCGGGGGATATGATATTTGGCCCCTGGAAGAGATTACACTACAGCCTGGAGAGAGGTATTCATTTCATACCGGGATCAAGGCATATATGCCCAAAAATGAAGTTTTATTAGTCAACATTCGTTCCAGCTACGGGATAAAACATGACATTGAATTATGCAATGAGCAGGGTTGGATAGATTCTGATTATTACTCCAACGTGGATAATGACGGGTTGATAATAGTCAAGGTAAAAAATACGGGTAACAAACCTTTTACATTTCAAAAGAAAGAACCTTTTGCTCAGGGCATGTTTGTAACCTACCACGTTACCGATGATGATTGCCCGTTACTGGCAGCACGGAACGGGGGACTGGGACACAGTTTTAAAAACCTTAAGACATAGTTTTTTGGAATAATTTTGTTTAATCCCCAATAGAATTTTAACGGGGGTGGGACAATGTCTATTAGTACATTGATTGTAATGGTGGTCGCACTGGGTATGGTAGGAATATCCATAAGAGAAAGGGTCCGGTTAATCAATTATCGTGATAAGGACTGGGATGCTATTGGGGAGAGTAAAAGCAGTCCTCTTTCCAGTGCCTTGACAAATCTTGTCGGCATGGCAGGCGGGATTTACCTATCCATGGTTCTTTTACTTACATTTTTAGAAGCGAATATTCCTGAAAGTATTAGCCTGGGTAGTGTTAGCTTGGAACCTCTTGCTACAGTATCTATCATTCTGGCCATTGTACAACCTTTTGTTTTGAATGTAGTTAAGATGCGTAAGCGTTTTTAAAAATGGTCTTAAATGGGTCTAAAACAGGAGGTCTACAGATGAGAATGGCTGAATTAGCCGGCAAAGAGATTGTCAACATTTTCGATGGGGCCAGGCTCGGAGTGGTGGGGGAGTCAGATATAACCATTGATGTTGACTCAGGGTACGTAGAATCCATAATTGTTCCTCTCAGGTCAAATTTAGTAAATTTCTGGGTAGATAAGCAAAACTTGATTATCCCTTGGCAGGCGGTAAAAAAAATTGGCGCAGAGGTTATTATTGTTGAATTGGATCAGACTAATTTGGACTACCGCAGGTATTCCATGTGATTTAACTGTAGCCTACAAATAACTATATTATAATGGTTCAAATATCTTCAGTGGGAGTTACCCACTGAGTTTTTTTGTACTTTAAGAAAGTCTACCTTGGCATATATATGCCAAGGGTTAATTAAAAAGTGTGCGCCATGTTTGCCTGCCTATACTCGTTCTGGGTGTGCCCATAATGGGTATAAGGGAACTGGTTTAGTGCACTTTTTTTATGTCAAGAATTTTGTATCATGACAATGGTTATAATATAATTCAAATTAATAGCCCGGAGGAACACATGGAAGGTGAACAGCGTATAAATTTAATGCAAAAAATATCAAATTTGCGGGGTTCCTTTCTAATCTGCTATATTACCGGTGACCGGGAAAATATTAATACCAGGATTGCCCCTGATGTGGTCCAGGTATTGTACCGCCATTTGGAGTTAGCTCAAAAAGGATTACCAGTCGATCTGTTTTTGTATACTCGGGGTGGGGATGTGTTAACACCCTGGCGCTTGGTGCATCTAATACGTGAATACACAAATCATTTCAGCGTGCTGGTACCATTTAGAGCCTACAGTGCCGGGACTTTAATCTGTCTTGGTGCAGATGAAATTGTGATGGGCAAAATGGGGGAATTAGGACCAATCGACCCTAGCGTTACCAATGCCTTTAATCCACAGGACCCCGGTAACTCTGCAGGGCGGTTACCGGTAAGCATTGAAGATGTGTATTCATACTTAACCTTGGTTAAAGAAAAGGCCGGAGTTGTACAACAAGAGGAGCTTTCCAAAGCATTCCGATTATTGGCAGAAAAAATCCATCCTCTTGCTTTGGGAAATGTGCACCGCAATTGGATGTTAATCCGTTCTATGGCTTATCGATTGTTAAATTTGAGGCGTAGCCCCATGTTAGAGGCTAAAATACAAAGCATTATCAGCAACCTTACGGAAAAGCTTTATGCGCATAATCATATGATTTCCAGGCAGGAGGCCTGCTGTGATATAGGACTTCCCATTAACTTTGCTGATGACCAGTTGGATTCTTTAATGTGGAATTTGTATGAAGATTTTGCTCGGGAATTGAGATTGAATGAACCGTTCAACCCTTCGGAATCATTAAAGGGTAAACGTTCTGAATTTGAAGTTCCTAGCGGCGTTGTGCAGTCAATAAAAGGTCGGGATTATTTTATGTTTAATGGGTTGGTGGAGCGGCAGGACTTTCCTGACGGTGGAAAAGTGAATGTAAATGTGGTGGGGCATGGCTGGAAGACTATTAATTGATTGGGAGGCGGTGACTTGGCAAATGAAGATAAGAATAAAAGAGCCAATTATCTACATACCAAGTATTATTTTTTAACCGGTAGTTCCGGGTGCCCGTCCGCTGAATACATGTATATGTCAAAGAAAGTGACGGGTGGGGTTGTACCTGAGGCCAGAGAAAGCAGTGCCAATGAATATCCCAGGGGATGGTGGTTAACAAATTAAGACACCGGTTGGTGTCTTTTTTGTGCCGCTTATGGCTGCTTTTTGGCGCTGACTGGTTTTTCCTTGACAACCTTTTATTCTTATAAGAGAATTAAGAGCATAATACTGTTAGAAATTTACTAGTAATTTACCAGGAAAGGGGGCTGGCCGGCTTTTGCTTTCCGGTTTCTTAATCTGGGTGCAACCGGAAAGCAAAAGCCCGGTGAATTGATGATAAGAGTTGTAGTATCAGGCGCCGTAGGACGTATGGGCAAAGAAGTGGTTAAGACTGTCTGGCAGGCGGACGATGTGGAACTGGCAGGTGTGGTTGACACCTATGGTGTTGGTGAAGATATTGGCAGTTTAGCAGGCATAGGTGCCATAGGAATCACCGTTCAGGAAGATTTGCGTACAGTTCTGAATAATTTGCAGCCTCATGTGGTGGTAGATTTCACCGCACCTCAGGTAGTGGCCGGCAATGCCCGTACAATTCTGGAGTGTGGAGTCTGTCCTGTTATAGGAACCACAGGGCTTAGCCCATCCGATATTGATGATTTGCGTAAACTTGCAGAAGAACAGCAAGTTGGTGGTGTTATTGCTCCTAATTTTGCCATCGGGGCGCTTTTAATGATTAAATTTGCTAAAGAAGCCGTGAAGTATTTTCCGCATGTGGAGATAATTGAGGAACACCATGACCAAAAAGTTGATGCTCCTTCTGGAACGGCCATTAAAACAGCGGAAATATTGGCTGAGCAGCGGGGTGATTTTCACCAGGGATTGCCCACCGAGGTGGAAAACCTATCCGGTGCCAGGGGAGCGGAATTTGACGGAGGTATTAGAATCCACAGTGTACGTTTGCCGGGCTTGGTTGCTCACCAGGAAGTGATTCTGGGGGGATTGGGGCAGACTCTCAAAATAAGGCATGATTCTATAGCAAGGGAATCATTTATGCCCGGTGTTTTGATGGCCGTTAGAAAAGTGATGAGTGTCAAGGGTTTGGTATATGGCTTGGAAAATTTGATATTTGAAGACTAGTTTAACTTCAGGCAATGACAAGCACCTCCTGATGAGCAAACTCATATATTAGGTTATCAGCAAGGTTTTAGGAGGGTTAACCGCATGCAACTTACCCTAAGCGGAGCTAAAGTGGCAATTATGGGTGGCGATGCCAGAGAAGTTATTTTAGCCCAACACTTGGCCGAACTCAATGCCCTTGTAAAAGTAGCCGGACTACCTGTTAACGGAAAGAATATTATACGGTGTCAGGATATGGCTGAAGCAATAGACAACGTGGACGCGTTAATATTGCCGGTCCCCGGGGTTAATGAAGAAATGAAACTTTATTCAGCCTATGTAGAAACATCTATGTATCTTACCGGAGAACTACTGGCCAAACTTCCGCAGGGTAGTCCCGTTTTTGTAGGAGTTGGCAAGTCTCCCCTCAAGAAATTAATTAAAAAAATGGGTTTGCGGTTAATAGAAGTGATGGAGATTAATGAAGTGGCCATATTAAACTCCATTCCGTCGGCAGAAGGGGCTGTTCAGCTGGCCATGGATAATATGCCCATCACTATCCATGGGAGCAGGGCATGGGTAATGGGCTTTGGCCGTACCGGTATTACATTGGCCCGGGTTTTACAGGCATTGGGGGCTAAAACTACGGTGGTGGCAAGAAACGTCTCTCAGCTGGCGAGGGCGGAGGAAATGGGTCTTGAAACCGCCCGTTATTCGCAATCAGATATTTTTTCTGAAGAGGTGGACGTTATTTTTAATACCGTTCCGGCTCTCGTTCTTAACGAAACTATACTCAAGCGTTTGCCAACCGGGGTGTTGATTATAGATATTGCTTCTGCTCCGGGCGGCACAGATTTTGATGCAGCTAAAAAGCTGGGTATTAAAGCTGTGCTGGCACCCGGGCTGCCCGGTAAAGTAGCCCCAATAACCGCAGGCCGAATATTGGCTAAAGTAGTCCCTCGTTTACTTGCCGACGAACTTACCCTCCGCTGAACCTGGTTTTGGTGGGAGGTGTTTGTCGTTGCGATTTAAAGGTGTTAGTATTGGTTTGGCTTTAACCGGCTCGCATTGTACTATGGCTGAAATGATGCCTCAATTTAAAAAATTGGCTGACGAAGGGGCTGTCATTTATCCAGTGATCAGTCCTGCCGTGGATCAAACAGATACCAGGTTTGGCACTGCAGAAAGCTGGAAAAAAGCATTGCAGGAAATAACTGATATTCCTATAATTAATACTATTGTGGGAGCAGAGCCTGTGGGACCGCAAAAACTGGTTGATGTGATGGTAATTGCACCGTGCACAGGAAATACACTGGCTAAGCTGGCCAATGCCATTTCCGATACGCCGGTACTTATGGCCGTGAAGGCCCATTTAAGAAATGGGCGCCCTGTTGTACTGGCAGTGTCTACAAATGACGGACTGGGCCTTAATGCAAGGAACCTGGGAACAATCCTTAATGCTAAAAATGTTTATGTAGTTCCTTTTGGGCAAGATAATCCAACGGGTAAGCCTAATTCACTAAAGGCAAAGACGGATTTGTTATTGGATTCAATTGAGCTTGCGCTGCAAGGTAAGCAAATCCAGCCGGTATTAGAAAAATATTAATTTGTTGAGGTCCATAATATGGCCGGTCCGGACTTAAAACCAGAAAAATTAAATAGGAGGGGTAGTATTTTGAAGCAATATAACGTTGTAGTAGTGGGCGCTTCCGGGGCGGTAGGGCAAGAGATCCTGAAGGTTTTGGAAGAGCGCAACTTCCCTTTGGGGGAGTTGCGACTTTGTGCTACAGCTCGTTCCGCTGGTAAGGAAATGACTTGCAACGGCAAGCAATATGTGGTGGAAGAGACTACGTCAGATTCATTTAATGATATGGATATAGCCCTTTTTGCCGGTGGCTCGGCCAGTAAAGAGTTTGGCCCCGCAGCAGTAGAGAGGGGGGCAGTGGTAATAGACAACAGCAGTAATTTCCGCCTGGATCCCAAAGTTCCGCTGGTGGTTCCGGAAGTTAATCCTGAGGATGTGAAATGGCATCAAGGGATAATTGCTAACCCCAATTGTTCCACTATTATTATGGCGGTTCCTCTTAAGGCTATACACGATGCTGCCGGAATTAAAAGAGTTGTAGTTTCTACTTACCAAGCAGTCAGCGGGGCAGGTGCCGAGGGCATTGCCGAGTTGAGTGAACAGACTAAAGCCATTCTGTCCGGCGGAGCAGTGGAGCCTAATAAGTTTCAGTACCAAATTGCCTTCAACCTTATTCCACATATCGATGTGTTTCAGGAACTGGATTATACTAAGGAAGAATGGAAAATGGTGAAAGAAACCCGTAAAATAATGCATGATGAAAGTATGGCCATTACGGCTACCACAGTAAGAGTGCCGGTCTTCCGGAGTCATTCAGAATCCATGAATATAGAAACACACCAAAAATTGACTGCTGAGGAAGCGAAAAAAGTTTTAGCAGCCTTTCCTAACATCATTGTAGAAGATGACCCGGCTACTAATAGATACCCTATGCCTGTTGATACTTCAAATAAGGATGAGGTTTTTGTAGGTAGAATTAGGGAGGATAATACCATAGAAAAAGGGCTGAATATTTGGGTCGCCGCAGACCAGATTCGTAAAGGTGCTGCTACAAATGCCGTACAGATAGCCGAATTGGTAGCCGAATACGGTTGTGCACGGGAGAGATAGCCAATGAAATTTCTGGTGCAAAAATTCGGTGGTACCTCGTTGATTTCACAAGAATTAAGAGAAAAGGTTGCCGACAGGATTATTGCATCAAAAGAAGAAGGCTATATGCCAGTGGTCGTTGTTTCTGCCATCGGTAGAGAGGGAGAACCATACGCCACCGATAGTTTGCTGGGTCTAGCCCGGCAGGCTTTTAGAAATGTTCCGCAGAGAGAACTGGACCTTTTAATGTCCTGCGGAGAAATTATTTCCGGTGTAATCCTTACTGCAATATTACAGGCCAAGGGACACCAATGCGTGTTTCTTACCGGAGCTCAAGCCGGAATTATTACCGACAACAGTTATGGTGAGGCACGAATATTGAAAGTGAAGCCACAGACGATAATTAAGCATGCACAAGAAGGCAAGATAGTGGTGGTGGCCGGTTTCCAGGGCATGACCGAAGACGGAGAGGTAACCACTCTTGGGCGCGGGGGCAGTGATACTTCCGCGGCAGCGCTGGGTGTCGCCATGGATGCTGTTTATGTAGATATCTATACCGATGTTGAGGGGATTATGACGGCCGATCCCAGTATAGTAAAAGAAGCCAGGCCGCTGGACTCAATTACCTACGATGAAATTTGTCATTTAGCCCATGAAGGGGCTAAAGTGGTGCACCCCCGTGCTGTGGAAATAGCATCCCAAAAAAATATTCCTTTAAGAGTGCGCTCAACGTTCTCTAACGGCCCTGGTACTTTGGTGACCAGTAGTAGTGAGGTATACCGGGGAGCCATAGATATAACCAGGGACCGTATTATCACCGGCATCACACAAATATCCGGTATCTCACAGTTTAATGTGGCGGTGGCAAGCGGGGCGGATGGGCTTAAAGGGCAAGCACGGTTATTTAGAGGAGTAGCCCTGGCGGGCATAAGTGTGGATTTTGTTAACATCTTACCAGAAAAGGTCTTATTCACAGTTAAGGATGAAGCAGTGAATAAAACGGTTAAGGTATTAGAAAACACTGAATTTAAACCTGAAATGGTGCATGGGTGTGCCAAGGTTGCTTGTGTAGGTGCGGCAATGACCGGAGTGCCCGGTGTGATTGCAGATATTGTTGAAGCCCTTGCCAAAGAGGATATTCAAATATTACAATGTAATGACTCCCATACGACAGTGTGGGTGCTGGTCAAGCGGGAAGATATGGAGAAGGCCGTAAGGGCATTGCATAGGCAATTTTTATGATCCCGGTAATGCTGTAGTTTGGGGAAGGAAGGTGAAAGAATTGACCATTGATTTCGGTCGACTATTAACGGCCATGGTAACCCCGTTAGACAAGGACCTTTCCGTAGATTATGAACAAGCCAGGAAACTAGCCCGGTATTTGGTGGAAACAGGTTCTGAAGGGGTAGTGGTGGCCGGCACAACAGGCGAATCACCAACTTTAACTAAGGACGAAAAGGTAGAACTTTTTAAGGTAGTTGTGGAGGAAGTAGGCGGAGAAGCGGTGGTAATTGCCGGTACTGGTGGCAACAATACTGCGGAGAGCATAGTTTTAACCCAAGCGGCTGAAAAGGCCGGGGTAGATGGGGTTATGTTGGTCGGTCCATTTTACAATAAACCCTCACAGGAAGGTTTATATCAGCACTTTAAAGCAGTTGCTGAGAGCACTGATCTACCGGTGATGCTGTATAATATTCCCGGTCGCACAGCGGTAAATATATTACCTGAAACAGTAAGCAGATTAGCCCGGGTGGAAAATATAGTAGCTATCAAGGAAGCTTCAGGAAGTCTGGATCAGGTTAGTGAGCTTCGCCGCACTTTACCCGATAACTTTGCCATTTATAGTGGCGATGACTCCATGACTTTGCCTTTAATGGCCCTAGGAGGAAAGGGAGTTGTCAGTGTAGCGGCTCATATAGTTGGTCCTAAAATGAAAGATATGATAAATGCTTTTACTTCCGGCAATACTACAATGGCTACTAAAATGCATCTTGAATTGTTTCCGGTGTTTAAGGCCATGTTTGTGGCCACAAACCCTGTTGCCGTTAAATTTGCTTTAAACATGACAGGGTGGCGGGTAGGCTCACCAAGATTGCCGCTGGTAGAAACCAATGCTGAAGAAAAGGAGACCATTAAAAAGATTTTAGCTGAACAAGGTCTGTTATAAGTGGTTGTTCAAAAAATCTTTCTAACGCTCATGTTAGAGTGTAGAGTGAGAAAGCTGCTCCCAGAAGAAAGAATCCAATCGGGAGCGGCTTTTTTTGTCTGGTTTGGTTTCTGAATGTTAGCCTGGCCTGCAAGATGGATGCTGAATGAGCGGGCGCAAAGACAGGTTGAAAACCAGTACTATTAGCTGGAATTTATATATTGGTATTATTGCACCATAATTCGGATATGCTAGTTATAAATGGGTGTGCACGGGTTGTTATCTAAACCAGTATCAAGTATAATAACCTTTAGAGTTTATGAGCGGCTTCCTACCGCATTCCAAATAAATATTTTCCTGCCTTCTCCTGTCTCTCACCTTTTTTAACACGCGTAGTTTGTATTCTATCTTATATAAGGGTATTGGAGGTGTGGAATTGGCACGTGATTCTAAATTGTCCTTGATTCCTTTAGGGGGATTGGGGGAGATTGGTAAGAATATGATGGCGGTGAGATTCGGGGAAAATATTGTGTTGATTGACTGCGGTTTAATGTTCCCGGAAGAAGATTTGCTTGGCATTGACGTGGTTATTCCTGATATTTCTTATCTTTTAGAAAATAAGGATAAGATTAAAGGTATTGTTTTAACCCACGGCCATGAAGATCATATTGGGGCCTTACCATATGTGTTAAGAGAAATAAATGTTCCTGTATACGGTACAAAGCTCACCTTGGGTATATTACGGGCCAAGTTGAGAGAGCGAAATCTTCAGGCAGATGTTCGCTTAAATGTTGTAAAGCCGAGAGATACGGTGCAAGTAGGCCCTTTCAAAGTTGAGTTTATTCGGGTGTCTCACAGTATTCCTGACGCTGTGGCGCTGGCTATTCATACACCGGTAGGGATCATTGTCCATACAGGGGATTTTAAAATGGATCAAACCCCGGTGGATGGTGAGGTAACGGATTTTACCAGGTTGGCACAGCTTGGTGAGAGAGGTGTACTGGCACTATTGAGTGACAGTACCAATGTTGAGCGCCCGGGGTATACAATGTCCGAGCGGGCGGTAGGGTATACATTCGATAATACCTTCAGACAAGCACAGGAAAGGATTCTGGTTGCTACTTTTGCTTCTAACGTGCACCGTATCCAACAGGCTATCACAACCGCTTATAGCTATGACCGTAAGGTTGCGGTGGTAGGTAGGAGTATGGCGAACGTGGTAAGTATTGCGCATGAATTAGGCTACCTGCATATCCCCAAAGGTGTGCTGGTTGACTTGGACGAAATAAAACGTTTACCGAAAAATAAGATAGTTATTTTAAGTACCGGTAGCCAGGGAGAGCCTATGAGTGCCTTAACGAGAATGGCCTCAGGTGATCACAGGCAAGTCGAAATTATGCCGGGAGATACCATCATTATTTCTGCCACGCCTATACCGGGTAACGAGAAGGTTGTTGCACGGGTTATTGATCAGCTTTTTAAACACGGCGGGCAGGTTATTTATGAATCGGTATCCGGTATTCATGTTAGCGGGCATCCTAGCCAAGAGGAGCTTAAGCTAATGTTAAATCTGGTTAAGCCCAAATTTTTTATGCCTGTACACGGGGAATATAGGATGCTTATCAAACATGCCCAGTTAGCACAGGAAACAGGAATTCCCGCTGACAATATTTTTGTGGCTGAAAACGGTCATGTACTGGAATTTACTAAACGTTCCGGCAGAATTGCCGGCAGGGTGAATGCCGGGAGAGTATTGGTTGACGGCCTCGGCGTGGGGGATGTCGGTAACATCGTACTGCGCGACAGAAAACAATTATCCCAGGATGGGATTTTAATTGTGGTGGTTACCATCAGCCGTAAAAGCGGTGAAATCCTGGCAGGCCCGGATATTGTTTCTAGAGGGTTTGTTTATGTGCGAGAATCCGAGACACTAATGGAGAATGCTAAGGATCGGGTCCAAGATGCTCTGGAAAAATGCCAAAGCAAAAAAATGTCTGAATGGTCAGCTATAAAATCTCAAGTCCGGGATGCATTAGGGAAGTTTCTTTATGAAAAAACCAGGAGAAGGCCAATGATCTTACCTATAATTATGGAAGTATAATAGATTTTAAAAAGGGGACAGGCTACTTTTTTGTAAAACAAAAAAGTAGCCTGTCCCCTTTTTCTTGTTTATTTTTTATAATTTTAAGCATAATAGAGAGAGAAAAATATTGATATGTATTGAGGAGAGGATACAATGTCGCAGGAGTATATGTGGGAGCCAGGTTTGTTCCCCTTTGAACCCAATCATCCTAATCCAGATCAAGATCCCAATAAACCACCCGAAGATCCGGGGCGCACGGAAAAACCTAACGATCCGAACCGGCAGCGGGTATCCGGTAAATCAAAGGCAACCATGGAGTCTGTAAAGGAATTTGGTGCCAACAATGTTCCTGAAGTTCGCAGCAATATTCACTGTCTTAGTATTGTAGGACAAATTGAGGGCCACTTGGTGCTTCCGCCCCAAAATAAAACAACAAAATATGAACACCTGATCCCACAACTGGTGGCTTTAGAGCAGTCACGGGAAGTAGAAGGTGTAGTGGTAATACTTAATACAGTGGGGGGAGATGTGGAAGCGGGCCTGGCCATTGCCGAAATGTTATCCAGTATGTCCAAGCATACAGTATCAGTGGTACTGGGAGGAGGACATTCCATCGGTGTTCCTATTGCCACTGCTACCAACGTTTCCCTGATTGCTCCTACTGCTTCCATGACTATACACCCCATTCGCTTAAACGGTTTAGTTATAGGTGTTCCGCAGACATATGAATACCTGGATAAAATGCAGGACAGAGTGGTACGGTTTGTCACGCAGCACTCCAAAATTACCGAGGATAAGTTCCGAGAATTAATGTTTCGCACGGGTGAGTTGGCCCGGGACATTGGTACAGTACTCATTGGACAAGAAGCAGTAGATACCGGCCTTATAGACGGGGTGGGCGGCCTGAGCCAGGCTGTAAATATAATAAAAGGGCGGATTGAGTCGCATCAGTCCGGTGGGGGGCAAGTACAGTGATTTTGTACACGCCTATGCAATTAGAACTTGTACTGGAAGGAATAGAAGATATGAAACACCCTATGGTAAGAGAGGTGGAACTGAACGGGATTCCCGCTGTAGTGGAAGATAAAGGTTTTGGACAGGGGAAACTAGTAAAGCTTTTAAGCACAGATCCGAACGATTACATGGATCCCAATATGATTCCCGGCGTTTCGGTAAATTTTCTAGAGACCACCAAATAGAAAGATCAGGAGATCTGTGACGCGGATTCATGGTAGAAAAACCGCAGGTATTGCGGTTTTTTTATTTACTCCCAGAAGGGAATAAGTGGTATTATATGGTATAATATAGGTGATTGGAGTGATTAAAGAATATGAAGAGTTCCAATCAGCCGCAAAAAAAATTAAAGGTTGAAATTAGGGGCATATCGCTGATAGCCGCTTCGGTATTATTATTGCTGTGCTTAATGTATCCTTCCCTGGGCATAGTAGGAAGTTTTACGCGCCAAGTTCTAATATTTTTAACCGGTGAGGGCCGGTATTTGTTTCCCTTGACAGTTGGAATAGCAGGCTATAGCTTGCTTCGAACCAAAAAGCAGGCAACATATTCTTTTAAAGTATACGGTTATTTAGTATTACTGTTAGTGGGATTAACAGTTATGCACTTGCCCATTCCCCTGGATTATGCTTTAAAGGCTGGGATTGGAGGGGACGGCGGAGGGTTAATCGGAGGTGTTGCCAGTTACGTATTGCAAAAGTCTTTCGGGCAATTAGGAACTTATATAATCCTATTAACATTAGGGGTTATGGGAACATTGATGGTCACCAATCGTTCTCTGGTCAGCATTGTAACGGGCGGTAGTAAGAGTATGATCAAATGGTTATCCAGTGCAGGTGCTAAGATATCACAGTTCATATACCAAGAGAAGGAAGTCAGCCATATATCTAAAAAGAAAGATGAGCCTGTAATTTTGGGTTGTGATGACAACGAACCAGTTGATTGCTATGGTGAGCAGGCAGCAGCCTTAGACTCTGATGATGGGGAGGAAAGTGATCAAGGACGTAGTGATCAGGTGTTGGTATTCAGGAAATTTGCTCCACTAATAAATCAGGAAGATAATCGTTTGTCCGGTGACTTAGAGGACTATGATGTGAAAACCTCTAAAGATTATTTATTGCCTCCTCTAAGTTTATTGAGCAAGCAACCCCAGGCTAGGCATGGCAAAGGGGAAAAGAATATCAGCGGTAATGTGCGGAAACTTGAAGACACGTTAGGCAGTTTTGGGATTAAAAGCAAGGTAAGTAAGGTGGTAAGGGGACCGGGGATAACCCGCTATGAAATCCATCCCCCACCAGGGGTTAAAGTAAGTAGGATTGTAGGGTTGGCGGATGATATTGCTTTAAGCATGGCAGCCCCTGATGTTAGAATAGAAGCTCCCATTCCGGGCAAATCCGCAGTGGGAATTGAGGTTCCCAATAAGAAAATCGCCAGGGTATATTTGCGGGAACTAATAGAATCTATGGATTTTTCCGGCGCCTTGTCCAAACTTAGTTTAGCGCTGGGGAAGGACGTAGCCGGTATGCCTGTGGTTGCCGATCTGGCAAAAATGCCTCATCTGTTAATAGCCGGTGCCACCGGCGCGGGAAAAAGTGTCTGTTTAAACACTATTATTGCCAGTATTCTTTATAAAGCCGCTCCCCATGAAGTAAAGTTTTTAATTATAGACCCCAAGATGGTGGAGTTAACAACTTACAACGGGATTGCACATCTTGTATCACCCGTAGTAACCGATCCCAAAAAAGCGGCTATTTCCCTCCGCTGGGCGGTAAAAGAAATGGAAAATCGGTATGAGCTTTTTGCCGAGGCCGGAGTTAGGGATATTTACCGTTATAACAGGCTAAAAAGGGAGAAGCTAAGCGGCGATCCTCCTTTACCTTTAATAGTAATAATTATTGACGAATTAGCTGACTTAATGATGGTCGCCCCGGCAGATGTGGAAGATGCTGTGTCACGGTTGGCGCAAATGTCCAGGGCGGCAGGAATGCATCTGGTAATTGCCACGCAGCGCCCCTCAGTTGATGTAATAACCGGGCTGATCAAAGCTAACATTCCCTCTCGGATATCTTTTGCGGTTTCGTCACAAATTGATTCGCGCACTATATTAGATATGGGGGGAGCAGAGAAACTATTAGGCAAAGGGGATATGTTATTTTACCCGGTGGGTGTTGTAAAGCCTGTTAGAGTACAAGGGGCATTTCTTTTTGATACAGATGTGGACAACTTGGTAGGCTACCTAAAAAAACAAGGAGTGCCGGACTATGTGGAAAAATTTTTAGCTTCCGACATCATGCCGGAAGAAGAGGCGGAGGATGAACTTTTCCCCCAAGCAGTAGGGGTCATAACAGAGACAGGACACGCATCGATATCCATGTTGCAGCGCCGCCTTCATGTGGGGTATGCCCGTGCGGCCCGTTTAATAGACATAATGGAACGAAAAGGCATTGTCGGAGGATACGAAGGAAGTAAGCCCAGAACAGTTCTGATTACCAAGGAGCAATACGATCAAAAGATTAAAGGGTTTACCCAAAATTAAATTAGGTTTTATTCCGCGATTCAAAGGAGGAAAAACTGGTAAATTGTCGAAGGCCTTTTCTAAGTGTGTGGTTTTGACCGGAGTTAGGGAAAACTAAAAATATAAGCACCGGTCAAACGTTTGGAGGTAGTACTTAATGTTCAAGGATATTAGCTTTGAAGAGGCGATAAATATAAAGGACAGAATTATTTTGGATGTGCGTTCCCCGGGGGAATACGCTACAGCTACTGTTCCGGGGGCAATAAATATACCGTTGTTGGATAATGTGGAAAGGTCACTGGTAGGTAAAACTTATAAGCAAAAGGGCGCGCAAGAAGCCAAAAACCTAGCTATGACCATAGTATCCCCCAAGTTGCCCTACATAGTAGATTCTGTGCGACAATTATCCCAGGGAAAACCCATTGTGTTATTTTGCTGGCGAGGTGGCGACAGGAGTTTATTTATGGCCAATATTTTAAGTTTTATGGGGCTGCAGGTGTATAGAGTAGTTGGAGGGTTTAAAGCTCACCGCAGTCATGTAAGGGAGTATCTTGAACGGGAGTCGTTGCCGTTAAAGGCAATAGTATTACACGGGCTGACGGGAGTGGGTAAAACAGAAATCCTTGAGGTCCTTGCAGAAAACAACATGCCTGTTTTGGATCTGGAAGGACTTTCTTCACACCGGGGTTCAGTTTTTGGAAAAATAGGCATGCCACCATCTCCGAGCCAAAAAATGTTTGAGGCTTTGATTGTTGAAGAATTTAAAAAAGTTAGAGGATTCGGCGTATTTTTAGTTGAATGTGAAAGTAGGCGTCTTGGTAACCTTATGGTCCCACAATCGGTGATGAGCTGCATGAAAGAAGGATACAGTGTCCTTCTTTACGCTCCTATTAAAAAAAGGGTGGCAAGGATAAAGGAAATATATGTTACACAAGGCAGAAACGGTATAATCAAGTTGCAAAATTCTGTGGAGCGCTTGACAAAATACATTGGTTTACAAAAGGTTGAGGAATTAAAGGAAGGAATACAAACGGGACATTTAGAAGAAGTAATAGAATATTTACTTATTAATTATTATGACCCTTTGTACGGGTATCCCGATAAACCCAGCAATGAATATGATATGTCACTGAACACCAAAAACATCCCCGAGACCGTTGAAAACATTATTAGTTTTGTTTACCGGTTACCTGAACTAAGTAAGTCATCTTGCCGGGGAGGTGTACCGGATGGAAATTGGAACGACTCTGCAAAATGCCCGGGAGAGTCAAGGGATATCGTTGGAAGTTGCGGAGCAACAAACTAAAATTCGCAAAAAATACCTGGTTGCATTGGAAGAAGAAAACTTTGACATTATGCCGGGAAAGGTTTATGTGCGCGGGTTTCTACGAAATTATGCCCGTTTCCTGGGAATAAACGGTGAGGATTTAGTTGATCTGTACAGTGAGCATGCAGGATTGCCTCAAGAGAGTGAAGATCTTGAGGATTTGGCGTCCCAGACGGTCGTGTCTCAAAAAGTGTTTGGCCGGCGGCGGTATGCTTGGGTAGCATTATTGGGTGTGATTGTGGTGGCGGGGCTGGTCGCTTTTTTTTCGGGGATAATAGGCAATGCCAATGAGCCTGAAAAGGATATCTCTCAGGGTGTAAAGGATAAATCAGAATTGAATAAAACATATGATAATGAACTTAAACCTGATCAAAAACCTTCTGCACCGGAGAATAAGAACAAAGCTGGCATAGGTTCAGCCCAATTCGAGGGAATAAAATTGGTGCTAAGTTTTAATGGTAGGTGTTGGATGCAAATAAATGTAGACCAAGAGGTAGTTTTTGAGGGATTTGCTAATGCCGGCGATAAAAAGGTATTTGCAGGTGAGTCAAGTATCTCAATCCATGTGGGAGATGCCGGAGTGGTAAAGGCTAATGTTAATGGTGTTGCCAAGGGTTTTTTAGGGGCCAAGGGGCAACCTTTAAAAAAGACATTTAGGGCTGATAATGAAGGTGATACTTGACCGTTGTTTACTGCCGGGGCTGTCCCCGGCAGTAAAATTTTGATTATGCAATTCTTTTGACATGGTGATTATGTTGGGGTATACTAATTTTGTGAAAATTATAGCATGAAGGTGAGTTATGGTTATTAAAGTTGGGATCGTAAGTTTAGGTTGTCCGAAAAACGAAGTAGATGCTGAATTGCTAGCGGGTTTTTTGAAACAAAGTGGATATAGCATTGTAGACGTAGCTACAAATGCCGATGTGATTATTGTAAATACTTGTGGTTTTATCAATGCTGCCAAACAGGAATCAATTGATACCATTCTCAATTTAGCACGATTAAGGAAAAACAATGCTCCTCCGTATATCTTAGTGGCCGGGTGTCTGTCGCAAAGATATGGGCGTGAATTGTTGCAGGAAATGGACGAGATAGATGGTGTGATGGGTACTAATGAAGTGGCTAGTGTGGCACAGGTGGTAGACAGGGTATTGAGCGGGGAAAGAGTTTTAGCCGTAGGAGCGGAGAATTCATTCCATCAAGACCACCGTGTAAGAGACCGTCTGCATTTTTCGCCCACGGCATATGTTAAAGTTGCGGAAGGTTGTGTGAATTGCTGTTCATATTGCGCCATTCCTGATATTAGAGGTCCTTTCAGGAGTAGGCCTATGGAGCCTATTATAAGTGAAGTGGAAGGACTGGTCCGGACAGGCGTAAAGGAAATTATATTGGTGGCCCAAGAAACCACCCGTTATGGATTGGATCTTTACGGAGAGTATAAGCTGGCGGAATTGTTGCGCCGCTCGGCTGCAGTGGATGGACTTAAATGGCTCCGGTTTTTATACAGCTACCCTACCAGTGTTACGGAAGATTTAATTAAGGTAATTGCAGAGGAGAGTAAAATATGCAATTACATTGATTTGCCTTTGCAGCATGCCAGCAATGCAATATTAAGCAGAATGAATCGCAGGGGGAGCAAAGAAGATATTTTGCACTTGATTGATAAGCTTCGATCCTCCGTTCCTAATTTGACTTTACGCACCACTTTTATTGTGGGCTTTCCCGGAGAAACTGAGGCCGACTTTCAAGAACTGCTGGAATTTATGGGAAGAGTCAAATTTGAAAGAGCCGGAGTTTTTGCATATTCTGCTGAAGAGGGAACTCCTGCTGCATCGATGCCTGATCAGGTTCCTGAAGATGTTAAACAGGCCAGAGAAAAGGAAGCAATGTTATTACAGCAGGAAATATCAGATGCCAATAACAGGTTGAAAATTGGGCAAGAAGTGGAAGTACTAGTTGAAGGTTTCGATGAAATACAGGGTACATATTATGGTAGAACTGCGGCTGATGCTCCTGAGATAGACGGACAGGTCTTTTTTAGTGCTAACCGGGTTGTTGCACCCGGGGAACTTGTTCCTGTGCGAATTAATCAAGCCGATGAATATGATCTTACAGGAGAGTTGGTTTTATGAATTTGCCCAATAGGCTTTCCCTGGCCAGGATTTTTTTAGTACCGGTTTTTTTAGTTGTCGTATCTTTGAAATTTCCATATGGTGATTTTATCGCTGCCGGAGTTTTTATCGTGGCTGCCTGCACTGATGGACTAGATGGTTATATTGCCCGCAAACAAAAAATGGTAACGAGGTTAGGTAAGTTATTGGATCCCCTAGCTGACAAACTGCTCATTTCAGCCGCCCTTGTTGTCCTGGTTGAGCTGGGACGTCTTTCCGGATGGATTGCGATTCTCATTATAGGCAGGGAGTTTGCAGTGACCGGCCTTCGGTCGGTGGCATCATCGGACAATGTTGTAATTGCGGCCAGCCCGCTAGGGAAGATAAAAACCATTACACAGATTGTTGCTATTGTAGCTATGTTCCTGCGTGACTTTCCCTTTAATTTGATAAATATACCTTTTGGTAATATTGCCATGGGAGTTGCCGTTATATTTACCGTATGGTCCGGATTAGATTATTTTCAAAAAACCTGGCCGCTGTTGAACAAGGAAAAGTAGTTGAGTTGAAAGTAGTTGACTTGATATGCCAACAGTTACCTAAAGTATAAGAAAACTTTTATGTTATAATAGTGAAATGTACGTTGGTTATTTCGTCAATTACTTTAGTCAATTATTTTGATTGTACCGTCACCTTAAGTGATACATGGGAAGGATGGTAATATGCAGTGGAATGGTTTTAAGATACCTATCGTTCTTCTGGCCTTGCTAATTGGGCTGACAGTCCTTTTGGGAGGCCAATGGGCCTATAACAAGTATAGCTTTCAAGACCCTCTGGAACAGGTATTAGGAGAACAGACCGTGGTAAGTGACTTTTCTGTAAATGATGACGGTGAAGTACTGGTTGTTAAACTAAAGTTAGATAAAACTACTAATCTTATGGAGGACTATCAAGAAATTGATAAATTAATCCGCAAGATTGTGAATAAACGTGCTTTCCGCATTGAGCTTGTAGATGACCCCAATGATATACTCCTGAATGCTTACTACAACAGTCAGTTTGCTATTCATGAAGCAATTATCAAGGGTAGTTTCAGACAGATGGCTTCGGTTGTTCACGAGTCAGCAATAGAGGCAGGGGGAAGTGCCAAAATCTATATTGGCTCCCAAAAAATTTATTTGCAAATGACTCATGGAGATCACTATTTGTATAAAGTTATCTCTCGCGAGGATGTTCCGGGGATTTCTTTACCGGTGACCGGAGGAGGCGGTAACTATTATGATTAAGGAAATTAGTTTAGGCTTGGGATTAGCGGCAGTTATCTTTTTAGGTTTAATAGGATATGACGTAACGCCCCTTGTCTTTTTTGCAGCAGCCGGTGGGGCATTATTTTTCTTAGCCCGTTCCCGGGGAATGGTCGGCAAAAGCGTTGGTAATGTGAGTTCAAATTCAACCCCCGCGGGGTCTTTTGCTGATATTGGCGGACAAGCGTCTGCCATTAATGAGCTACGGGAAGCATTAGAGTTTATTCGTAGCTACGAGAAAATAAAGAAGTTGGGTATTAGGCCACTTAAAGGAGTGCTGCTTACCGGTCCCCCGGGAACTGGAAAAACGTTGATGGCCAGAGCCGCTGCCAATTTTACTGATGCAGTTTTTGCTTCCTGTAGCGGTTCGGAGTTTATAGAAATGTACGCCGGGGTCGGGGCTCAAAGGGTGCGGCAATTGTTTAAGTCAGCAAGAGATACGGCGTTAAAACAGAAAAAATCTAATGCAGTAATTTTTATTGACGAAATTGATATTTTAGGTGGAAAACGCGGACAAAACAGCAGCCATCATGAATATGATCAAACTCTTAACCAATTACTGGTGGAAATGGACGGATTAAAGATAGATGATAGGGTGCGCGTTTTGGTCATGGCAGCTACTAACAGAGCGGATATGCTTGATCCTGCATTACTTCGCCCGGGACGTTTTGATAGACAGGTGACTGTTGATCTCCCCGACCGGGACGGTCGAAAAGAAATATTGAATTTGCATACTGCCAATAAACCTTTAGGGCAGGATGTGAGTTTAGACAGTGTAGCAAAGGAAACCTTTGGTTTCAGCGGTGCTCATTTGGAGAGTGTAGCCAATGAAGCAGCTATTTTAGCTATGCGTGAAGAATGTAAAGAGATAAGTTACAGGCATTTTCACGAAGCAGTTGACAAAGTGATGATGGGCGAAAAACTTGACCGAAAACCTTCGCGTGAAGAAATACGCCGTGTTGCTATTCACGAAAGTGGGCATGCTTTGTTAAGTGAGTTTGTACGTCCAGGTTCGGTTTCTGCTGTGACTATTACTCCCCGGGGTAAAGCATTGGGTTATATGCGACAGACTCCGGATGATGATAACTATCTTCACACCTGCGAAAACTTGGAGAGTCAGATTGCGGTAATGCTTGCCGGTGCACTGTCCGAGGAAATAATACTGGGTAATAGAAGTACCGGTGCATCTAATGATTTTGAACAAACTGTGAGCGTTGTAGAACAGATTATTAAGTCAGGCATGTCCGAATTAGGAGTGGTATCATGGGATTCCGTTCCGTCAGATACTCGCTTCCAAGTGACCAATAAGATTATCCGCAAGCAGGAAGAGTTGGTCCGGGAGTATTTGGAAAAGAATAAAGAGGTAGTAGATAAAGTTGTGGAAATATTAATAAATAAAGAAAGAATATCAGGTGAGCATTTTCGCTCTATTATGGGACAGCAAGTGGCATGACGTTATTGGACTCATTGGTCAGCATTGGATGAAATTCCTAAATGCTGGCCTTTGCGACTTTAAGAAATAATGATCATTCTAATGCAGTCTGGATTGGAAACGGGGGGGGTAGGGGTGCGCGCTGAACTTATTATTACTGGGACGGAGTTGTTGTTGGGTCAGGTTGATAATTCTCATGGCCAATATTTAGGTCGCGAATTATCGGCTTTGGGCATTGAGGTAATTATGCGTACTGTAGTTGGTGATAATTCGAACAATCTCCAAGAGGTTTTCAGCCAGGCGCTTAAAAGATCAAACATGATCATTACTACCGGCGGATTAGGTCCGACAACTGATGATCTAACTAAAGAAACTGTGTGCACTTTATTGGGCAAAGAATTGAAGCTCAATGAGGGGGCTTTGAACTCACTGCGGGAGTTTTTTAAGCGTCGGGGAATCGATATGCCGGAAATTGTTATTAAGCAGGCCTATGTACCTAAGGGAGCGACAGTGCTGCCAAACCCTGAAGGATCCGCTCCGGGTATTATGCTGGAACATCAAGGTGTTATAGTTGTTATGTTGCCGGGTCCGCCAAATGAGCTGCATGCAATATTTGAAGGCTCAGTGCGGCCCTATCTGGCCCAAAGGGAAAATAAGGGGCAGGTGACATATGCAAAGATTTTTAAACTAACCGGCATTTCTGAGTCTGCCGTTCAAGAACGGCTGGCTGAGGTAGGGGGACAGGGAAACCCAGGGCTGGCATATATTGCCAAGCCGGGGGAAGTTCATGTCCGTATCAGCGCCAAAGCGCCAGAAGTTGACCAAGCGAGGGCAATGGTTAATGAATTGGCGGAGAGGGTAAGAAACCGTCTGGCGGGTTACATATTCGGTACTAATGATGAGGTGCTGGAAGAAACAGTAGGCGATCTTTTAATAGAAAAAGGGGTTACTGTTGGCGTAGCTGAATCTTGCACCGGTGGATTAATAACTCAGCGGCTAACAAATGTTGCGGGAAGTTCCCGTTATCTTAAAGGTGGTATTGTTGCTTATGATGATGCCACGAAGCAAAAGCTCCTGGGGATGCTACCTGAATCTTTGGATCTGTACGGCGCTGTCAGTAAAGAATGTGCTATACTGATGGCGGAAGGAATATGCCGGGTCACCGGGGCACAACTGGGGCTGGCGGTGACAGGTAATGCGGGGCCATCCGGGGGATACCCGGAAAAGCCGGTAGGTTTGACTTATATTGCACTGGCAGCTCCGGACGGTACTTGTTGCCGCGAATTTCAATTTCCTGGTCAAAGGTGGGGAATCCGATGGGGTGCCGCCAATGCCGGGCTGAATATGATCAGGTTATATTTACTTGCCCAGTGACCCATAACATTTTAACCTGAAACATTTGGCAACAATCTTATTGACATGTTAGTTGGTAAA
This sequence comes from Bacillota bacterium, assembly GCA_009711705.1. Classification (GTDB taxonomy): domain Bacteria; phylum Bacillota; class Desulfotomaculia; order Desulfotomaculales; family VENG01; genus VENG01. The sequence goes on along the minus strand of VENG01000003.1, from coordinate 48,938 downwards.
CATTAAAATTAATTCGAACAAGTGTTTTATGGGTCTGGAGGTATTGAGGTTGGATAAAGAAAAACAACAGGCACTTGATGCTGCCCTGGGTCAAATTGAAAAACAGTTTGGTAAGGGTTCCGTAATGAAACTTGGTGAGGGTGCGTTTGGAAGGAATGTGGAAGTATTCCCTTCCGGTTCACTGGCGCTGGATGTAGCTTTGGGTGTAGGGGGAGTTCCCAGGGGAAGAGTTGTGGAAATATTTGGTCCTGAATCCTCCGGTAAAACTACAGTTGCCCTGCATATGATTGCTGAAGCCCAGGCGATGGGAGGCATGGCTGCTTTTATCGATGCTGAGCATGCCCTTGATGCCACTTATGCTGGTAAAATTGGAGTAGACATTGAAAACCTGTTAGTTTCACAACCGGATACCGGAGAACAGGCACTGGAAATAGCTGAGGCCTTGGTGCGCAGTGCTGCATTGGACTTGGTGGTGGTGGACAGCGTGGCTGCCTTAGTACCCAGGGCTGAAATTGAAGGGGAAATGGGTGATTCACATGTGGGGCTGCATGCCCGCCTGATGTCTCAGGCACTGCGCAAACTTACGGGTATCGTTAGTAAGTCGCATTGTACAGCAATTTTTATTAACCAGTTGCGTGAAAAAGTAGGAATAATGTTCGGCAACCCGGAAACTACAACTGGTGGCAGAGCATTAAAATTTTATTCCTCAATAAGATTAGATGTTAGAAGGATTGAGTCTATAAAACAGGGCTCAGATATTATTGGAAACAGGACAAGGGCTAAGGTAGTCAAAAATAAGGTGGCCCCTCCCTTTAAACAGGCAGAGTTTGACATTATGTATGGTACCGGTATTTCTAAGGAAGGTAGCATTTTGGATGTTGCCGTACAGTTAAACATTATTAAAAAGAGCGGTGCTTGGTTTTCTTATGGTGAGCAACGGTTGGGGCAAGGACGGGAAAATGTAAAAGAATTTTTACGTGGACACCTGGAATTGGCTGCTGAAATTGAGCAAAAAGCAAGACAGGCTTTAAATATGGGTGGCGTAAATATAATGAATGTTGCTCAGGCGGGAACGGAAAAACAAGATCAAGAGCAAAAGACAAGTCCTAAAAAAGATGGGAAAAGCTAAGCCTGGGTTTTTGTAATGGCCAAAGAACTTGATCAAGCTAAAAAAATGGCTTTACGATGGGTATCTTACCGTCCCCGTACAGAAGCGGAAATTTGCACACGTTTGAAACAGAAAGGCTTCCCCCAAGACGTTGTTGACCAAATAACAGAGTATTTGAAAGATTTTAAGTATGTGGATGACCGTTCTTTTGCCGAGCAATGGGTGAAGTATAGACTAGAAAAGAAAAAGAAAAGCAAGCGGCTTTTATATACGGAGCTTCGAAATAAAGGAATAGACGACTTAATAGCTTCGGAAGTTTTAGAATCTATAACTGAGGATGAAGAGTATAATATGGCCTTTGAACAAGCCAAGAAAAGAACGGAAAGAGGAAATGCCTGGTCGTCTATTGCACGTCACCTGGTAAGGCAAGGGTTCCCGAATGATATAGTGTACAGGGTTTATAAGGATTTGATAACTAAAACTACCATGGACGAAGAACCTTGACATTTTGACAAAAAATCTATAAAATAAATAACTGGGAGAAAATAGAATTGGTAGCTACTCGGGACGGGCAGATTCTCATTTTTTGTAAAAGGTCACCCAATCACCACAAGTAATGCTATCAGATTGGGTGCTGTAATTGGAAAATTAGTGCCCTTTGATTTGACATTATTTTGATCTAATACTGCAAGTTAAAGGGTTTGTTTAATAGCAGGTTGATAGTGTTGCATATAAAGATTTAACAGATCAATATTTATGTCTACTGATAAACGTTAGAATTATTTTATTGTGGACATCGATAAGTAATGAGAGTCAAAACCGTTTGTGTTTTACGTCATAAAAATGGAGTCCCCGCGCAGGGGGGTAATTTTGACGTGATATCCGTTACCGTACAAAGTAGTATCCAACATTCTATTTCTACCGAGTATTCCTCGGTCTTTTTTTTGTTAACCGGGGCAATAACATTTAAAACAAATATTAAATTCGTAATCGATAAAGAAAGGGGTGAAATACGAAGATGGAAGGAAATACTGTTATTATAGCAATAATAGTGACTTTTATTGGTTTTGGAGTCGGTTATTTTGTGCGCAGGTCGCTTGCGGAAGCTAAAATAAATTCAGCTGAAGTTCAGGCTAAGAAAATCGTTGATGATGCCGAAAAAGAAGCAGAATCAAAAAAGCGCGAAGTAATGTTAGAAGCCAAGGAAGAATCTATAAAATTTCGCAATGAAATGGAAAAAGAGAATAAGGAACGCAAATCTGAGTTGCAGCGCTTGGAAAGAAGATTGCTGCAAAAAGAAGAGTCTTTGGACAGAAAAGTTGAATCAGTGGAAAAAAAGGAAGAAGCATTGTCCAGGAAAGAATCAGACATTGAAGAAACTAAGAATAGATTGCAAACGCTGCATGAAAAGCGGGTTGCAGAGCTTGAACGGATATCCGGGCTTACATCGGAAGAGGCTAAGCAGATTCTATTCTCCGAGTTAGAAAGAGAAATGGAGCACGAAAGCGCTTTAATGATTAAAGAGATGGAAAACAAGGCGAAAGAAGAAGGTGAGAGTAAAGCCCGGGAGATTATATCCACTGCTATCCAAAGATGTGCCGCGGATCATGTTGCTGAGACAACAGTGGCTGTTATCCCTCTGCCCAATGACGAAATGAAGGGAAGAATTATAGGGCGTGAGGGACGTAATATACGGGCCTTCGAAACACTGACCGGAATCGACCTTATCATCGATGATACACCGGAAGCGGTAGTGTTGTCAGGTTTTGATCCTATTCGTAGAGAGGTCGCTAAAATAGCTCTGGAAAGACTTATAGTGGATGGCCGGATACACCCGGCAAGGATCGAAGAAATGGTGGAGAAGGCACAGAAGGAAGTGGAACAACAAATCCGGGATGCCGGTGAACAAGCAATATTTGAAACAGGTGTGCACGGAGTGCATGCAGAACTTATGAGATTGCTTGGCAGGCTAAAGTTTCGTACAAGTTATGGTCAAAATGTTTTAAAACATTCCATGGAGGTATCTTATCTGGCCGGTTTGATGGCTGCGGAGTTGGGTATCGATGTGCATTTGGCCAAGCGAGCAGGTTTATTGCATGATATTGGGAAGGCTGTAGACCATGAAGTGGAAGGACCTCACGTTGCCATTGGTGTAGAACTGGCCAAGAAATACCGTGAAAACGGAGCAGTGCTACATGCCATTGCTGCTCACCACGGGGATGAGGAACCGAACACAATTGCTGCCATCCTTGTGCAAGCAGCTGATGCTATTTCCGCTGCGAGGCCGGGGGCCCGCAGAGAAACCATCGAGGCATATATCAAGAGGCTGCAGAAGCTGGAAGAAATAGCGTGTTCATTTGAAGGTGTGGATAAATCTTACGCCATTCAAGCAGGAAGAGAAGTACGCATAATGGTTAAGCCCGATAAAGTGGATGATTTAACATCTGTTAAATTGGTACGGGAAATTTCCAAAGAGATTGAAAATGAGCTCGACTATCCTGGTCAGATAAAGGTAATGATTATTCGTGAAACCAGGGTGGTTGATTACGCCAAATAAAAGTTGACATATAAAAGCGGCCTAATTGGCCGCTTTTATATATTGGGTGACAGGGCAAAATGAATATCATGAGGGATAAGGTTATTGGGAAGGAGTTTCACCTTTTGGCCGTGAAATAAATAAGGGTAATAAATAGGTTTGTTCAGTGTGACAGGAGGATTATGTTTTGCGAGTTTTGATGATTGGAGACGTGGTTGGCAGTCCAGGGCGCAAAGCATTAAAAGACAATGTGTCCGGTCTGAAAAGAGAATTCGGTCTGGATTTAGTTATGGCTAACGGTGAGAACGCAGCCGGTGGCATGGGTATAACCAGGAATGTAGCTGAAGAAATTTTTTCTTACGGTATTGATTTTATTACCATGGGTAACCATGTGTGGAACAAGAAAGAGACTGCTCACTATATTGAGCGGGAAGAAAGAATTATCAGACCTGCGAATTACCCTGCAGGTGTTCCCGGGCGGGGATATAAAGTTGTTCCGGTGAAAAAAGGTATCAATGTTGCCATTGCAAACCTCTCCGGGCGGGTATTTATGGACAGCCTGGACTGTCCTTTTCAGGTTGCTGATCAATTACTGCAAGAGATATCGAGTCAGGCAAGGATTATTATATTCGATTTTCACGCTGAGGCCACTTCAGAGAAAATTGCCTTGGGATGGTACCTTAATGGACGTGTTTCTGCTGTTTGTGGGACCCACACTCATGTACAAACAGCAGACGAATACATTATGTCCGGAGGGACTGCATACATAACAGACATTGGTATGACAGGTGCAAAAGAATCCATTATAGGTTTTAAGGTAGATCCTATTCTAGAAAGGTTTACTACTCAAATGCCAAGAAAATTTGAGGTTGCAGGAGGCTTATACCAGTTAAATGCCGTGATTATAGATTTTGATGACGATACCGGTGAAGCCGTTGATATACAGCGTATTCAAAATTACCAATAGGAAATAAAATAAAGATATTAATAAGAAAAAATTAAAATTTTCTTTCGCATACAAAAAAGGAATTTTCTGACCCTTGGCGAATACAATGTATATACGTAAACGATTAAGTAATAGTTCTTTCCAGCTTAATAAGGAGGTTCAAAAAATGGAGGTTTTAAAGGTTTCGGCAAAATCCAACCCAAATTCCGTAGCAGGGGCCTTGGCAGGGGTACTTCGTGAAAGGGGAGGTGCCGAAATGCAGGCCATTGGAGCAGGAGCTCTTAATCAAGCGGTTAAAGCAGTGGCTATTGCGAGAGGATTTGTAGCGCCTAGTGGAGTTGATTTAATTTGTATTCCGGCATTTACTGACATTATGATTGACGGTGAAGAGCGGACGGCTATTAAGTTAATTGTAGAACCTCGTTAAATTATAATATAAATTAATTGATTTACTAACCTGTTTATTCGTTATGAATAAACAGGTTTTTAATTTATAGACTAATATTGTATTAAGGAGGAGGGGTGTCGTGACAGACGAAAAATGCCAAATCATGGCAAGTAAGGTAGTGGTTGATGCTCACTGTGACACATTATCGGTACTGGGAGATCAAAGACTCAGAAAGAATTTAGGACATGTGGATATTGAGCGCATGCAAATAGCTGGCATTACCGTGCAGTTTTTTGCTGTTTTCGTAGCACCTGTCTACAGAGGCAGGGAATTGGCCATGGCTCTGGAACAAATCGACAAATTCTACAGGGAGTTGGAAAGTGACCCTGATATAAAGCCTGTGTGGTGTGTGCGTGAACTTAAAGACTGTATCACAAGAGGGCATCAGGCAGCGGTCCTAAGTGTGGAGGGAGGAGATGTGCTATGTGGAAGCATTGCGGTGCTACGTATGCTTTACCGGCTTGGAGTGCGCTGCTTGACACTAACCTGGAATCACCGCAACGAATTGGCAGATGGGGTGGGAGAAATAAGCAGCAACGGGGGCTTAACGGACTTTGGCAGACTGGTTGTCAAGGAAATGAATGATTTAGGGATGTTAATTGATGTATCCCATTTATCAGAAAAGGGTTTTTGGGATGTGCTGAAGATTAGTACACAACCTGTAATTGCCTCTCATTCCAACGCACAGGCAATTTGTGATCACCCAAGAAACCTTAACGATAAGCAGATAGAAGCATTGGCAGCAAAAGGCGGCGTGATGGGATTGTCTTTTGTCCCACAATTTGTTGACCCTAACCACCCATGCTTGTCACGGTATTTGGATCATATGGATCATATAGTTAATTTGGCCGGTGCTGATTGCCTTGGTTTCGGTTCAGATTTTGACGGTGTTGATAAAACCATAGAGGGGATGGAAGATGTGAGTAGATTCACTTCTTTGTACCATGAGTTAAAAAATAGAGGATATTGCGAGACTGATGTGGAAAAAATTTTAGGGCAAAACTTTTTAAGAGTTATAAAAAATGTTTGGTACTAAGAGTTAATTTACGCAGAAAATGAAACGGGTGAACTCTGATGTTGGTCGATTTGCATGTTCACACCACGGCGTCTGATGGTTTGGATAACCCGAGAGATGTTGTGTGTAAGGCTAAAAAGCTAAATCTTAAAGCTATTGCGATCACCGACCATGACACCTTTGGCGGTCTGCAAGAGGCATTACAGGCCACTGAAACTGTCAACATGGAGGTTGTAACCGGCATAGAATTGAGTGCCGAGTATAAAGGAAAAGAAGTTCATATACTCGGTTATTTAATGGATATCATGGACAAAGACTTAGCTTACCACCTTAGCTTTTTTAAAAAGTCAAGAGTGGAGCGTGTCCATAAAATTGTGCAAAAACTGCAGCAACTAAACCTTCCGATATGCAAGGATGAGGTGCTCTCCCAAGCAGAATATGGAATAATAGGGCGTCCCCATATCGCCAGGGTTTTAATAAACAAAGGGGTGGTTGGGTCCGTCGGGGAGGCTTTTGATAAGTACATAGGACAGGATGGCATGGCCTTCGTACCCCGTGTTAAGTATACGCCGGCCAAGGCTATAAGGCTAATACGCAATGCCGGTGGGGTAGCGGTTATCGCTCACCCCGGGCTAGCCAAGCTGGATAATTACATTCCCAGGCTGGTGGAAGAAGGACTGCAAGGTATAGAAGTCTATCATCCACAGCATAGTCAGGTGGATATTGACCATTACCTGTATATGGCCAGGCAGTATGAATTATTAGTGACCGGCGGTTCTGATTACCACGGGCCGGATGCAAGAGGCCATGAGACCTTAGGTACAGCCACTGTTTCTTATCATGTTGTAAAAGAAATTTACAACTTAGCAGGTAGCTGACACTTGTATTAATTCTGATGATCACATTTAGTTACTCAGTAAGATGATTATTCTGACAAAAATTTTAAAAACAGAAATTATATAGGCTTGGAGGACTAGTTTTATGGAAGTAGCGCGCAGAATCCAAAATCTTACATCAGCAATATTTAATGAAATGGAAGAGGTAAAAAAGAAGGTAGAAGCAAAGGGAGCCACGGTGATCAATTTGGGTGTGGGAAGCCCGGATCTTCCCCCTGCTCCCCATATCGTTGAAGCCATGCACAAAGCTTTGGATAAACCGAATAATTACAAGTATCCACTGGAAGGGCTGCCGCGTTTGTACCAGGCGGTTGCTGACTGGTACAAAAAGAGGTTTAATGTTTACGTCGATCCCGATGCCGAAGTGCTAGCTTTAATGGGGTCACAAGACGGCTTGGCCCACCTGGCTTTAGCCTATGTAAACCCGGGTGACGTGGCTTTGGTTCCCGATCCTGGCTATCCTATTTACGCCTGTAGTATTCATTTGGCGGAAGGGCAAATATATAATTTACCCCTGTTGCCTGAAAATAAATTCCTGCCTGACCTGGACGCTATACCACCCCATATTGCACAAAAAGCAAAGCTGATGTGGCTTAATTATCCTAATAACCCGGTTGCTGTATCTGCCGACAGACCATTTTATAAACAAGTGGTGGACTTTGCCAGGAAGTATGATATTATCGTGTGTCATGACGCTGCTTATTGTGAACTCGCTTATGACGGCTTTAAGCCTATGAGTTTCTTGGAGATTCCGGGTGCAAAGGAAGTGGGCGTAGAGTTTTATTCGCTGTCCAAGACTTATAACATGGCAGGCTGCCGGATTGGATTCGCAGTGGGGAACCCTAAAATACTTGGTGCTCTGGGTAGGATAAAGTCTAATATAGATTACGGAGTTTTTAAGGTTATTCAGGAAGCAGGTATCGCAGCCTTAGAAGGTCCTCAGGAATGTGTAGCGCAAAATGCACTGGCCTATCAAAAAAGGAGAGATATATTGGTTGACGGGCTGGAGAGGATAGGCTGGTCTATGCCTAAGCCGCAAGCATCTATGTTTGTTTGGGCACCTTTACCGGGAGGCAGAACGTCATCCAGAGAGTTTGCTTTTGAGTTGCTGGAAAGAACGGGCATCCTGGTAATCCCCGGCGTGGCCTTTGGTCCTAACGGTGAGGGATATGTACGAATTGGCCTGGTTCAGGAATCAGAGTACTTGCAAGAGGCAGTGGAACGTATAGAAAAGCAATATAAATTCTAATTAAAGAGCGCATTTAAAGATTTGTACAATCTCTTCATGTCTATTTGCTCTACCACCGGCATATACTAAAAATTAGCATTCTGCTAAGGTGGTGATGCTGGTGGAAGGATACCAGGATACGGATTATCTCTTGCGGCGCGTAAAAGAACTGGAGGAGAAAGTTGTGCAGCTGCGGCTGAGCAGAAGGGTATTAATGAACCTCTTAGAGCGCATAGAGAAAGAGAAGTCACAATTTGGTGCCCGCATACAGAAAGAAAATCAAAAGTTGCATCAGGAAAATTACAGATACGCCAGACGGCTCTTGTATAAAAACAGACGAATTGTGGAGTTGGAAGCTCAACTGGACAAAGATTCTTCACAAAGCTCAGCCAGCCGGTGATCATATTAAGTGGGAGATGGATATGCGTATAGCGGTAATTGACGGTCAGGGCGGGGGAATTGGGAAACATATTACAGAAAGGTTACGTAAGCTGAGCCTGGAGGGCTTAGATTTACTTGCCTTGGGTACTAATGCCTTAGCCACTTCTATGATGTTGAAGGCCGGGGCTAATGAAGGTGCCAGTGGTGAGAATGCTATTGTATATAATGTGCACAGGGTCGATATTATTGTCGGCCCGGTTAGCATTATGTACGCCAATGCCATGATGGGGGAACTTTCTCCGAGGATGGCCGAAGCGATTGCTTCCAGTTCAGCCCGAAAGATATTGCTCCCCTTAACGCGAGCTGAAGTAGAAATTGTCGGGGTAAAACCCGAACCCCTGCCCCATCTTATTGAAGAGTTAGTGGACAAGGTAAAAAAGTCATTAGGAAAAATCCCGAGTTAATGTAAAATTTACGTAAAAGCAGGATTTCGGTGATCACATATAGAAGTTTTAAGCAAATAATAAAGTGCTCATGTCTCCGGGTGCCCCTTTTGGGGATAGGGAATCAGGTGCAAAACCTGAGCGGTCTCCGCCACTGTAACCGGTTAGCATCCTTCAAATGCCACCTTGCTGGGAAGGCGAAGGAAAAGCAATGACCCGGGAGCCAGGATACCTGCCATGGGGATGAGCCAGTAAACCTTCGCGAGAAAGGATTATGGCTTCTACTTGGTTAATCGTTACCTCGGCCGTGAAGGCCGGGGTTTTTCAATATGTGAGGTGACAATGATGAAGAACGCAGAAATTATTTTAGTGCTCGGCGGTGCTCGTAGCGGTAAAAGTTCCTTTGCTGAAACTCTGGCCAAGAATTCGGAACGGGGAGTGGTGTATGTGGCTACCTCAGAAGTTAAAGACGAAGAAATGGCCTTAAGGGTTAAGAAGCACCGAGAGCAGAGACCCCAGTACTGGCGTACTGTGGAAGAACCTCTGCATCCGGAAGAAAAACTAAAGGATATTTTAGGACCGTCGGAAATAGTGTTGATGGACTGCCTTACGCTTTGGGTTTCCAACCTGCTGTTACACCGGGATTTACCTTATCCCCAGGCCGGGTTTGAAGATAAAGAAGAGTATATAATTAATAAAGTTAATTCCTGGTTAGAGTTCCTGCACAAAAGTAATATAGGTGCAGTTTTGGTTTCCAATGAAGTGGGGTGGGGAATTGTGCCGGATAACTCGCTGGCCAGAGCATATAGGGACATAGCCGGCCGGGTTAATCGCCTGTGTGCCACCCGTGCATCCAAGGTATTTTTGACGGTTGCCGGGCTGCCCGTAGAAATAAAAAGTTTGGCAAAATAAAAGTTAGTTAGTAGATACATTACCGTGACTATTATAAAAAAAGGGAGACAAAAGTATGAGTTGTAAAACAATAATGGTTCAGGGTACGGCTTCTCATGTGGGCAAAAGTGTTTTGGTGGCAGCGATTTGTAGGATTTTCTACAGGGACGGCTACAAAGTTGCTCCCTTTAAATCTCAGAATATGGCACTTAACTCCTTTGTTACTCGTGACGGGGGGGAGATGGGGCGGGCAACAGTGGTACAAGCTGAGGCGTCTGGAATTGAGCCCACAGTAGATATGAATCCTGTACTCCTAAAGCCGACCGGTCACGCATCTTCCCAAGTAATTTTAATGGGTAAGCCGGTAGGCAATAAGTCAGCGTATTTATATCACCGGGAGTATGTTAAAGAAGCATGGGGGGCTATCTGTGGAGCTTGGGACCGTCTAAAAAAAGATTATGAAATGATCGTTATTGAAGGAGCAGGGAGTCCTGCTGAAGTAAACCTGCAAGAACACGAGATTGTTAATATGAAAGTAGCAAGGATGGCTGATGCGCCCGTCCTACTGGTGGCGGACATAGATAAAGGAGGTGCTTTAGCTTCAGTGGTAGGGACTCTAGAACTATTGTCTCCGCAAGACAGAGAACGGGTTGCCGGTATCATAGTGAATAAGTTCAGAGGGGATATTTCCCTTTTCCAACCGGCTGTAGAGTTTTTGGAAGAGAAAACGGGTAAGCCCGTACTGGGCGTTATCCCTTATTTTAAACAATTGCGTATTCAAGAAGAAGATACTGTTCCGGATGATAGGGCTAATTTTACAGCCAACAAAAACAATGATCAGGTGGAGGTGGCGGTGATTCATCTACCGCACATATCTAATTTTACTGATTTTGATCCCCTGGGGGAAGAACCGGATGTCTACCTGCGTTACGTGGGTAAGGGAGGCGTGCTTGGAAATCCGGACCTGGTTATTTTACCTGGCAGTAAAAACACCATAGAAGATCTAATCTATTTAAAACAGTCAGGCCTGGCCCAGCAAATAATGTCCTGTACTGAACAGGGGACACCGGTAATCGGTATTTGTGGAGGATTCCAAATTTTGGGCAAGGACCTAAAAGATCCAGACCGTGTTGAATCGTCTATACCGTTAACCGAGGGGTTGGGTCTAATGGATATGAAAACTGTTTTTAATGCGGAAAAAGTTACTAACCAGGTAGAGGCCAGAATGGCGAACACGGGGTTACTTACCCGGGGCTTGGATGAAAGATACCTTACGGGGTATGAAATACATATGGGACGTACTGAATTAGGCCAAGGTGTTAAACCGGCCTTCACCATCTGGCAGCGTTCGGGACAAACTGTGGCCGACCCTGATGGAGCAATAAGTACCGATGGACGGGTAATGGGTACTTATATTCACGGTATTTTTGACAATGATGCCTTTAGAAGAGGCTTAATTAATAATTTACGCCGCCTAAAAGGCTGGGAGCCATTGGATGCAGCAAGCCAGATTTCGACATGGGCTCAAAGGCAGAGGGATTTTGACAGGCTGGCAGAATTAGTCCGCGGTAATATTAACAGTGAACTTTTGTACAAAATTGTCAATCGGGAAGTTTAAGTATGGGCCTTCAAGTGTTAGTAGCCTACACTGTTGACTTACTTGTGGGAGACCCACGTTTTGTGCCTCACCCTGTTGTATTAATCGGTAACTTTATATCGTGGCTGGAAACTGTGGTCAGAAAGTCTATTTACTCACCCCGAGGCCTGCGGGTTGCAGGGACTTTGGTGGTGGTCATCGTTGTAGGAAGTAGTTACATTTTAACCCTGCTGTTATTAAAGCTTTTATCAAATATTCACCCCTTTTGGGCCTACATTACCGGTATATGGTTGATTTCAACTACCCTGGCTGCACGAGGTCTGGCCCAGGTTGCCCACGATCTCCGCATATTGCTGGCACGCGGTAACTTAGAGATGGCCAGGCGGCAGGTGGGAATGGTGGTGGGGAGGGACAGTGCGTGCATGAGTAGTGCAGATATGGCCAGGGCAGCGGTGGAAACTGTGGCTGAAAATACTGTGGACGCTGTAGTGGCGCCGTTATTTTATGCTTTTATCGCCGGCCCACCGGGGGCAGTGGCATATCGGGCGGTAAACACTTTGGATTCTATGCTGGGTTACAAGGATGACCGGTATGGTGACTTGGGATGGGCGTCGGCCAAGTTTGATGATCTAATCAACTTTATACCCGCACGTTTAACGGGGCTGTTAATGCTTTGTGCGGCATGGCTGACAGGGCGGGACATAAAAGGCGCAGTGAAGGCATGGCTCGCTGATTCCGGCAAGCACCCCAGTCCCAACGCCGGGATTCCAGAATCGGTGGTTGCCGGGTCTCTGGAGGTTAGGCTTGGGGGATTAAACTATTACCGTGGGCAGCCGTCCTTTCGTGCTTACATGGGGTCGAGTTCATCGAATGTCCTGCCCCATCACATTAGGTCAACTGTGGACATGATGTTTTTAACTTCGTTTTTGGCTGTTTTATCTGGATTGTCAATATACTTGTTATTGAGGATGTGAACAAATGACTGTACAGCATATTCACGGCGGAGATATTTTTGGTGAGGCCGCTAACTTGGGCCTTGATTGTGCACGGATATTGGATTACAGTGCTAACATAAACCCTCTGGGCCCGCCGCCAGCCGTTTTTGATGCTATTCAAAAAAATATGGAGATGATAGTAAATTATCCCGATCCACACTGCCGTGATCTTAGTAAATCTCTGTGCAATTACTTACATGTTAAGGGTAAAAATGTTATATTTGGCAATGGTGTATCAGAATTAATTTATTTGCTGGTAAGGGTTTTGAATTGCAAGCGGGCGGTGATACCTGTTCCTACTTTTACCGAATACGGACTTGCCGTGGTTACGGCAGGGGGGACAATAAAGGAGGTACCCTTAGCAGCCGAGAAAAATTTTAGCCTAGAAGTAGATGAAATAGTTTCCACAATATCACCCGCAGACTTAGTATTTATTTGTAATCCCAACAACCCTACGGGGAATTTATATTCACGTGATGAAATTTTATATCTTTTAAAAGAATGTGAATCAAAAGGGGCATATTTGGTAGTTGACGAAGCGTTCATAGATTTTGTGCCAGATGTAAAAGGATATAGTGTCATTCCCCATGTGGGTACAAGTTCCAGGCTGATTATGTTTTATTCCTTAACTAAATTCTTCGGTATGCCGGGATTGAGATTAGGGGCTATGCTCGGTCCCTCTGCATTGATTGATGAAATGACAGCAGCAAAAGACCCATGGAACGTCAATTTATTTGCCCAGGTGGGGGGCGTGGCTGCCCTAAAGGACGTTAATCACATGCAAAAAACCAGGGAATTAGTAACCGTAGAAAGAGAATACCTATATAATAATTTAGCTGGTTTGCCGGGTTTTAAACCATATCCGGGGGAAGCTAATTTTTTGTTAGTGGATATTAAGAATACCGGCTTGACTTGCGCAAAACTAACACAGCTGATGAAGCAAAGAGGAGTATTGGTGCGGGATTGCAGCAGTTTTGACGGTCTTGGCAATAAACATATAAGGTTGGCAGTAAAAACACGAGAAGAAAACAGGCGGCTCACCGCAGAATTTGCTACGGTCTTGGAAGGAGCGAAGATATGAATTGCCGTGTCTATTTGGTAAGGCATGGAGAGACAGAATGGAACGCCACGATGAGGTTTCAAGGCCAAACCGATGTAGAATTATCAAAACAAGGAAAGAAACAGGCCTGTGCTCTGGCTGAAAGGCTGCAAAAAGTAGAATTTGGTGGGATTTATTCTAGTAATCTTAACCGTGCCTATGAAACGGCAAGCATTATTGCCGCCCATCATAACCTTAAAGTTGAACAGGAACGCGGGTTTGGGGAAATAAATTTTGGTGCCTGGGAAGGACTTACCTATAAGGAAATCCAGCAAAAATATTCCCGCTCTGCTGCTCGTTGGTGGCAAGACCCTCTTGCAACACGGGTTCCGGGCGGTGAGTCCCTGGGGGATGTAGTCGATAGAAGCATGGCGACACTTTTAAAAACTTGCAAAATACATGCAGACCAAACTGTATTAATTGTGACGCATGGTGGTGTTGTCAAATCCATAATCAGCAGTGTATTAGGGATGGATTTAAACCAATACTGGCGGCTTAAGCAAGATAACCTGGCGCTTAACATAGTTTACTTCCCTCAGTGGGAAAAGGGTATTTTAGAGTTATTTAATGATTGCAGCCACCTTGGGTAAGGTGAAGAAATCTTTAATTTGCCTTCTCAGTAGATATTTCCTTTTCCTCGGAAATGTGTGCATTTTCCAAGACCCTGCGGGGGTAGGCCAGTTGTACATTGTTTTCATTACATTTACGCCAGATCATTTCTTTGGTCACTTTTTCAATGGTCCATAAAGATGCAGGTAACGTTTTAGCCGTGAGAATAAATGTGCCTCCCCGGTCATTATTATTGATGTCGGAAACCCCGTAAACTTGTGGCTCCTCAACGAGTTGCCCGTTTGGATCTTTAAGTAAGTGGTCCGCGTAATCTGCTTGCAGTTCCTGGCAGACCTCTTCCAATAGAATTCTAATTTGTTCAGGATTTTCCTCGTAAGGAAAAGTAGCGGATACAATTGCTCTGAGTTCCTCCCTATTATAATTACGTATGGTATCAATATTGGAATTAGCTATATAGAATTTTTTCCCCGACCACTCACGTATGGTTGTCATGCGCAATCCCATTTCTTCAACCGTGCCGGTTACAGAATTATTTACTTCCACAAAATCTCCTACATGGAATTGATCTTCGAACATGATAAAAAAACCAGTAATAATATCTTTAACCAGACTTTGAGCCCCAAAGCCAATAGCTAAGCCTACCACCCCGGCACCGGCCAGGATGGGTGTAATTTGTTTCATGGGCACAAATACAGTAATTATCAGTAAAGATGAGATAATATATAAAACGTACCTGGTGGAAGACATAAGTAAAGAAACCAGAGTTTCTTTCTTGTTTTCATCCAGCCGGGCAAAGCGGAAAGCCCGGATAATGATGTTGTAGCGTATTTTCAATAAAAGGTATGTAACAAAAATTATCAATACTATAAATAGGATACTTTGGGCAATTTGAAGCAGGTCAACTGCAGAAAAGATTTGTGCCATACGTGGGAACTGTTCTGTTAATAATTGCTTGATATTTTCCATTATCGATCCACCCCTGCTACTGAAATAATTACATCTAGAATATACTTTGAAAATTTAATGCGAGCCAGAGACGTATAGAGCAAAAATGAGAGGTTACGGTTAAATACAAGGGTTGCAGCTCTATTAGACTGGGTTTTTCTTCATATTGCTATTTGCATCATTTTATGTGCTTCTTAAGACTCCCACTTCATAAGTGGGAGTTTCTCTTTTTCCTTCAGGTGGGGTGGTATATCCACCAATTGGAGACATTCATACGTTGGGGACATTCATACGTTGGGGACATTCCTCCGAAGGAGGCGTGTCCCCTTTCCTCTTTAGCCCCGATGTTCAGCTTTAGCTGAACGAGTTTACTGGTATTTAGACAAATTTAATCTACCCCGTAAAGTGAAAGTAAATGTTCCTAGTATTTTAGATTTTTGCCCGCTGCCTGGCATTTTATGGTTTGCTTGCTCATAGTAATCAACAATAATAAAAAAAGGCGGGTATATGTATTGGAAGCTTTTCAATATAAAGTAATTTTAGTGTTTTGTACGGCTCTGGGTATGATGTTGGGAGCTAGTTTAATTGGTTCTTTAGCTGCTCTTCTGGCTAAGGAGCCGCCGGTAACTACGATGCTTAAATTAGCCAGGGAAATTAAAATATGGGCTGTGGCAGCTGCCTTGGGTGGTACTTTTTCATTTTTAGAGGTGTTAGAGTCCGGGCTTTTTGAAGGTGAGGTAAGAGCTATGATTAAGCAATTATGCTTTGTTGTTAGCGCCATTGCCGGAACGCAAGTGGGTTATTATTTTCTGCTCGTACTGGTTGGTGATAAAGGGTAATCAAATGGGCCGTTATTTAATGATATTGATTATTGGGGTTCTGGTCGGCGCTTCGGTCACCAATATAATGATCGGTAAACAAATTGATAACCTCCATATAAGCAACCAGGCACTGCGACAGCAACTTTCGGTAAGTGAAAGGGAACTACAATCACTGAAAGAGAGTCTGGAAAAAAATGAAAGACAAATAATAACAGGAATAGAAGTTGAAGTAGGATTTGTGGGGGAAGAATTAACCGGCTATGAAGAAAGTTCAGCAATATTAACAGCAGAGGAAAGTGTAGAAGACTGGTTAAAAGTAATCAAAGGACAAGAAATAAACGATGTGAATTATATGCTTATCCCGGAAATCATTGATGGAAGAGCAATACAGGTTGATGGGCGCAAGTTCAACATTAGTGTTAAATTGGTAGTTTTAACTAAAACGGTGATTGTATATTTGGAGGCTGAACCCGTTTCAGCAAATGAAGAGTGAACTCGTTCAGCTAAAGCTGAACATCGGGGCTTCAGGTGGGGATTCAACCCCATCTGAAGAAAAAAAGTGCAAACTCCCACTTATAGAAGTGGGAGTCTTAGAAATCAGATCAATATGAAGTAAATATTTACTTCCATAAAAGGGCGAACAGTAAAATGATTTACTGCTAATAAAGAATAGAAGGTTGGATACAATAAGTGAAAAGCAAAAGGATGTGATGCCCGTGGAAGAATTTATTAGATCTCGTGTACCTTGGAGTACGGAGCCAAGTTTAAAAGTGAAGACTGGTGAAGTGGGAGTAGATTTTGATGCCTTCATTAAAGCCGTCGAAAAGGATAAAACAAATTATGAAATGGCTCAGGAGTTTGGAGTATCCTCTAATGTAATAGCGCATCTAAAGGATCATTTTATGCGTAAAGGGTTAGGTTCTATAATGGGGCAGGATTAGAAAATTGCTCAATTCAATTATAATTATTGCTAATCGCAAAAGACCGATTTGTCAGGTGTCCGGCCTTGGGCCGGCTGGGCCTGGGTGCTCAACCTGCCTTTTGCACCCATTCATTCAGGTTTATCTCGGACTTAAGGGCTAAGGTGTAAATTATAAAAAAAGTGCGCGCTAAGGGAAGTGATTTTAGCGCGCTTTTTTTCAGGCCAGGCTAGGGTTATCGAGACATGTTTTGTTCGGCGTATTGGATCATTTGGCGTACCATATTGCCGCCTATTTTTCCTCCAATACGTCCGCCTACTGCCCCGCATGCACGGGATGATACGTTTCCCCAGTAACCGTTTTTAATTTCATCTTCAATTCCCAGCTCACCGGCCAGTTCATATTTCATATTGTGAGTGATGGGGCCGTAGTTTTGAGGAGTTACCCTGGGTTGTCCCACTATGCTACCATAGCCAAGTTCACTCGCCACTTCATACTTCAAGTTATTTAAACCGGGTGTTGCTGACTGTATCAGTATATCATCAGCCATGTTAACACCTCCGCTATATATTTTGCCCCTTATGTATAAGCGTATGTGATGTTAATTACGGCATATATGCCAGGTTTCTCTTGACATACTTTGTTTTTTGTAATATTATTTGAAATTATTTTAATGTACATTCCGGGGAGGCCCAAGAAATTGCTGGCAAAAAAATTACTCGCCGTTTTTATATTAATTCCTTTAGTAGAGATGTTTTTGTTAATCAAAATTGGTCAGGAGTTAGGAGTATGGGCAACCCTGATACTTGTGATTGGGCTCGGGGCACTCGGATTTTTTTTGGTTAAAAAGCAAGGGTTGTATGTTTTTCATAAGGTGCAAAGTGAACTGGCCGGTGGTAGATTGCCGGCTGATACTTTGTTGGACGGTGCACTGGTCTTAGTCGGGGGGTTACTATTAATAACGCCAGGTGTGTTAACGGCCGGTATTGGGCTAATATTCATGTTTCCGTCTGCCAGACATTCTTTTCGGCAGGTTTTAAAGGTTTGGCTGGCTAACCAGCTGAAAGCGGGTAAATGGCAATTTCACTTTAAGTGAGTATAGGTTGGTAAATATTTTATGGTACAGCTTGCTTAACGTATGCTATAATACTTAAATATATTTATTTAGTTATCGTTGTTTAAATATAGTTCTCATGAAGGGAGTGTCAGGCCATGTACCCGGAAAAATTCGGTCGGGAAGGTTTAACGTTCGACGATGTACTTTTGGTCCCTGCAGCCAGTGAGGTATTGCCGAGGGACGTGGATACTTCTTCGGTGTTTACGAGGAAAATAAGATTAAACATTCCCTTGGTAAGTGCGGGAATGGATACTGTTACAGAAGCACGTATGGCGATAGCCATGGCCAGGGAAGGCGGAATCGGGGTAATTCACAAAAATATGTCAGTAGAAAGACAAGCCCTCGAGGTGGACAGGGTTAAACGTTCCGAGCACGGTGTTATATCAGATCCTATCTACTTGTCCCCGGAAAGCCCTGTCAGTGAAGCATTAGTGCTTATGGAGCGCTATCGCATATCCGGTGTTCCGGTAACTGAAAAAGGTAAGTTGGTGGGTATACTCACTAACCGAGATTTGCGTTTTGAACGTGATTTCAGCCAGCAGGTGGGCAATGTGATGACTCAAGACGGCCTTATAACTGCTCCTTTGGGTACTACATTGGAACAAGCTAAGGAAATCTTGCAAATCCATAAAGTTGAAAAATTACCTATAGTGGATAATGAATTTAACCTTTGCGGCCTTATTACCATCAAAGATATCGAAAAGGCAAGGCAGTATCCACTTTCTGCCAAGGACGCCCGCGGTCGGCTCATGGTAGCAGCTGCTGTAGGAGTAAGCAATGACACTATGGATCGAGTGGAGGCTTTGGTAAACATGAAGGTCGATGTGGTGGCATTAGATACTGCACACGGCCAATCTCGGGGAGTGTTGGATGCGGTTCAGACCATCAAGAAAAAATACCCGGATCTGCAGGTGGTAGCAGGGAATGTAGCTACTGCTGAGGGGACTCGGGACTTGATTAATGCAGGAGCTGATGCAGTTAAAGTCGGGATCGGACCGGGTTCGATCTGTACAACCCGTGTAGTTGCAGGGGCCGGTGTGCCTCAGATAACCGCTGTTTATGATTGTGCCAACGAAGCTATTAAGTATGATGTGCCTATCATTGCCGACGGTGGCATAAAATATTCCGGGGATATAACAAAGGCCTTGGCTGCAGGGGCGGATGTGGTTATGCTCGGTAGTCTGCTTGCCGGGGTAGAAGAAAGCCCTGGTGACATAGAGATATTTCAAGGGCGCAGCTATAAAGTTTATCGGGGAATGGGGTCACTGGGCGCCATGAAAGAGGGGAGTAAAGATCGGTATTTCCAGGAAGAGCAAAAGAAACTTGTTCCCGAAGGTGTGGAAGGAAGAGTGCCTTACAGAGGCCCGTTGGCTGACATTGCATTCCAGCTTATTGGTGGGCTGCGATCCGGTATGGGATATGTGGGAGCAAAAGATATTCCTGAATTAAAATCAAAATCTAAATTCCTACGCATAACCGGTGCTTCCCTGCGGGAAAGCCACCCACACGATGTTCAAGTGACTAAAGAAGCCCCCAATTACAGCATAAAGTAAGTGTTAAAAGATATTAAAGACTGCCTGATTGAAAACATCAGGCAGTCTTTTTGTTTCCCTACACGAACAATTAATTAGTAATATTGTCGCGTTCCGGAGATTAACAAGCTCTCAAATAGATTAACATCGTCACTGGATAAATTTTTTCCGTACCGGACCATTAACACGTTGGCAACGTGTTCACAAATGTCCGGATCATCTGTGGAGGTATATTTGAGGCCTACGGAACCAAATAGTCTGGATAGCATTTTTTGGTACGACCAAATGTCCAGTCCGGTATTGTCTAAATCCCAATGCCAGCAGTATTCGGTGGTTATGGCGACTCTTTCCTCCATGATAGGATTGGAAAAGGCATATTGAAGCAGCTTTATGCCTAATTTTTTACCTCGAAATTTAGGGCTTAGCTCTATCGCGCCCAGTTCTAAAACCTTGGGGTGTTGGCTCCACCGGCTATACGGGTCAGGGGCGTGGAAGCTAACATAACCGACAACTGTCTTCCCACTGCGTAGTATATACAAGAGACCGTCAACAGAATCAGCAATACCGGCCAAAGCATCTAACTGCTTATCGGGTGTCCGGAAATTATTTAATTCATCATCCAAAGTTAATGTTGTTACGTAACGGCCTGATACTGGTCCTTCTATGTGGGCGGTGCCAGCCTGAATATTTCCGTTCAATTCTTTGCCAATCAGCCTATCCCTCCCGTCAATAATATGGGTCAACGATGCATAAATTAACCATTACCTTAATTATATGGTATAAACGTTTTATTATACAAGTTCAAATTTCAGAAAAATTTTGCTCTTTAATTTAAACAAATTTGGCTTTTTAGAAGGAAAACATTTTTTTCCAGAGAACTACTAAAATGATATGTAATTAAATGCCAATTAAGGAAGGTGATACATAATGGGAGGAGAGGTGCATTCTCTCACGGATGTATTGAAAAAGACATTGTTTTTCTTTGATGCTATGACTGTGGAGGAAATTTCCCCGTATGTACACAGATATATGTTAAGGGACTATGATCTGGAACAGATAACTGAAAAAGTGTCTTTATGTTTGCAGCAGCACCCTTGTTTCTTTAGTGATGAACAGGCACGGTGGTTATTAAACCTGGAAGGAAACAGGGAAAATGACCAGTTCTATACTATGCTGCTTTCTAAACAACAGCCAATAAGTCTTAAAGAGATGCAAAAGGTTAGCGGTAAAAAGAAAAAGAAAAAGGCGGTAGCAGAAGAGGCCTCCCTAATATCCGACGGTAGATTTATCCAGCTTAACAATGGTCATTGGGGATTAACAGAATGGGAAGTGGAAAACAGTAACTATTCGCTTAAACAGTTAATGATTAAGGGATTGAAAATGCACCCTACCGGTTTATCTTCCCACCAACTTTATGAAGTAGTGAAATGCTGGGGTACAGTCAATGAAAATGATGTGGAGCAAATTTTATTAAAGTTTCCGTATTTTGAACGGATAGGAGATGGGGTATGGTGTTATGATCCCCAGTCTCATTTGGCTTATGAAAACATTTTGAAGAGGTTTTTGTCTGCTATGGAGCGGCAGCGAAAACGATGGCACAGGGACAGGCAGAGGTGGCAAAATCAAGTAAGCGCTATGCAAAGACAGTTGCAGGAGGTAAGTATAGCGCACAGGGAAGCGGCAGCAGCATTGGCCGCGAGAGTAGAAGATGTGGGATATAATGACCAGCTATTGACTCAGTTGGCAGAAAAAGATTTACTTCTTTCTTTAAGGAAGAAAGAAATATACAGGTATAAAGAGCATTTGGACAAGACAGAGGCTAAGGCCGAAAGCATTCTTCATCAATGCAGGCTGTGGGTCGGCCGGGCCCGGGAACAGGAAGAAGAAACAGCAAGACTCCAAAACAATTTATCAAAAACACAGGCTAATCTGGAATCCATGTTTTCCAAACTGCAGCAGTATAAAGAAAAAGACAGGGAAAATAAAGCTAAGATAGTGGAATTAAAAGATGCACATGCAACCCGGGTGGCAGAATTACAGACCGAAATAGTAGAATTAAGGCAAAAGTTAGAACGTGTGAAGGAGCTAAACGGAAATGGTGAAAAGAAACTAAGGGAAGAAGTGAACCTGTTAGGTAATGATTTAAAAGGAGCACTGGAAGGGAATGAGGACCTGCGAAAATCTCTTCGCATGGCTCACCAAGAGTTGAACCGGGCCAAAGATGAATATAAGAGATTGGAGATCAGGATGAGGAATCCTTTTGTTCGACTGCTGATCAAGATCATTTCTATTTTTGATCGCAGAGCGAGCCAAACTCTTTAAAAAACCGGGATACCGATTAGGTATCTCGGTTTTTTTGTACTTTAGGAAAGTATACCTTGCCATATAAATGGCAAGGACAAAGGAAAAAAGTACTGAAAAGCGCGCGCTAAGGGAACTGATTTAGCGCGCTTTTTTTGTTTTTTGTCGGGCGTAGTATTGTGGTATAGTTGATAGAGAATAAAAAAGGGTTACGGGAGTGGGAATTTTACAAAACGGTATAATGAGGTGTGTTATTTGAGTGGCAACAAAAGCTTTATCCTCCGGGATAGAATTATAAGGAATTCAAATCTATCCCCGATGAGCAGAAAGATTCTTTTAACATTGGAAGAGCCCAGTCTTATCAATAATCAAGCCGATGTGGACAAAGTGAAAAGGACTCTGGAGCGCGAATTAGATGCCCCGGTGAACATTTGCCTTGCTAAAATGAACATCATATCAAGTAAATGCAGGTCAGGCCATTGGAAAGTGACAGTCACAGTGGGGAAGAGAAATACCGGTTGGGATGTTATCGATGTGGAAGATGGGTATGTGGAAACTCCCCTGTACGGGCTGGCCGTGGATGTTGGGACCACAACAGCGGTAGTATACCTGGTGGACTTAACCACCGGAGACATAGTTGAGGCGGAGGCTGACTATAACCTGCAATCTACTTTGGGAGAGGATATTTTAACCCGGATATACATAGCCGGTACAGAGCGCGGTTTGCACCAGCTTCAGGACGCCGTACTGCAAACGTTGAACGGGCTTCTGCGGGAGCTGTGCAAACGTAACGGTATTGACGCACAGAAAGTTGCTGCGGCCGCATTAGCCGGAAACACCACTATGATCCATCTTTTATTAGGACTTAATCCTGCCAACATATGTATGGCCCCGTATACACCGGTAGTAAATGATCCTGGATTTTTGACTGCACAAGAAGTTGGCTTAAACATTAATACAGCCGCACCGGTTTACTGTCTGCCCGGGATAGGCAGCTATGTAGGTGGCGACGCTGTTGCGGGTGTATTGGTAAGCGGCATGCATAAAAAGGATGGAATAGGGCTTTTAGTGGACATTGGTACTAACGGGGAAATGATCATGGGTAATCAGGATTGGCTAGTTGCCTGTGCCGGAGCTGCAGGGCCGGCCCTAGAAGGCGGGGTGGCTGAGGCAGGAATGAGGGCAGAGCCTGGTGCCGTGGAGCAAGTTACCATTGATTCTGGGGGTTCTGTTAGTTACAAAGTAATTGGTGGCAAGCAGGCCAGAGGAATATGTGGATCGGGATTAGTTGATTGTCTGGCACAAATGTTCTTGGCCGGCATTATAGATAGGGCCGGTAAATTTAAAAAGGGAGATCATTATACCGTCGTTCAAGCCGCAGAAAGCGCGACGGGCAAGGATATTGTTGTAACCCAGAGGGATATTAACAATCTTATGAGGACAAAAGGTGCTGTCAGCGCTGCGCTGGAGCTCTTGCTGGAAAGTGTTGGCTGTACCCTGGAAGATCTGGGTTCTTTTTACGCCGCAGGGGCTTTCGGACAGTTTTTAAATCTTGAATCTGCAATTACCATAGGGATGTATCCCGATCTGCCCCGGGAGCGTATGTTCAGATTGGGTAACAGTGCGGGAGAAGGGGCTCGATTGGCACTGGTATCGGAAGCCAAGCGTATGGAACTGGAGCAGATTAAAAGCCACGTAACCTATTTTGAACTGAACGCCAACGAAGTATTTATGAATAAATTCGTGAGCAGCAAGTTTTTACCTCACACCGACCTAAATTATTTTCCAACCGTTAAAGCAAATATGGCAAGGCATGGCTTGATAACAGAATAATTTTGTATAAACCTTGCCGCAGTGCCAAATAGTAATTGAACGGAGGTGCTGGCGGTGATTTATTTTGATAACGCAGCCACGTCGTGGCCTAAACCATTAGGGGTGCTTGAATCCATGCAGAAATACTTGCGCGAAAACGGTGCTAACCCAGGTAGGTCAGGACATAAAATGTCGGTGGCGGCAAATGAAATAGTGGAAGAAACCCGGGAGCTCTTGAGCACAATGTTTAAATTAAATAAACCGGATAGAGTTATATTCGCGCTAAATGCGACTGATGCTTTGAACATGGCCATAAAGGGGTTAATAAAGCCCGGCAATCACGTGGTAACCAGTTCTATGGAACATAATTCGGTTACCCGCCCCTTACATGTGTTATCTCAACAAGGAGTAAATGTTACAAAAGTTTCCTGTGGCATGGATGGCAGTATTGATCTTAAACAGCTGGAAAGCGCCCTGCAGGAAGATACAAAGGCGATAGTGATACTACACGCATCTAATGTAGTAGGTACGCTAATGCCGTTGCATGAAATCGGTAAAATTGCTAAACAAAGGGGCATCACCTTGATTGTGGATGCCGCGCAAACGGCCGGCGTATTTAATATTGATATGGAACTTATGCATATTGATTTGCTGGCTGTGCCGGGACACAAAGGATTGATGGGACCGCCGGGTACCGGAGTGCTGTTATTGGGCAGTAACGTCAAGCTTGATACATTGCGCGAGGGGGGAACCGGGTCCTATTCTGATACTCCCGGACAGCCTGAGGTGTTGCCGGAAAAATATGAAAGTGGTACTTTAAATACTGTGGGAATTGCCGGTTTGAATGCCGGGATAAAGTGGCTTTTAAAAACAGGATTAGCAGAGATAAAAAGACACGAGCTGGAATTAGCCGCAAGGTTTTTACAAGGCGCTAGGCAGATTAAAGGGTTAACAATTTACGGGCCCAGGGATGCCGGCAAACAAGCGGCGGTAGTATCTTTTGCCCTAAAGGGAAAAGATTCTGTTGATGTGGGAGGGGCTTTGGATAAACAATACAACATTGCTGCCAGGGCGGGACTGCATTGTGCTCCTGATGCTCACCGAACACTGGGTACCTTTGATAGAAAGTTAGTAAGGTTCAGCTGGTCATATTTTAACACTGCGGAAGAAGTGGATAGTGCATTAAACGCGCTGGATGAAATATCAAAGTCTGATTTACCTAAATCGGAAGGATGTGGGTGCTAAAAACTAAAACAACTGCTTTTTAAGGCAGTTGTTTTGTCTTTTTAATGCTTTACTAAAGTATTAAAAAAAAGAGCGCGCTAAGGTAATTGATTTAGCGCGCTCTTTTTTATTAAACGTTATCATTTATCCACTTGGCAATTTGTTCTAGAGTGGCGCCCGGGGTAAATATTTGTGCTGCCCAACCTTTTTCCACCAATTCTTTCACGTCTTCTTCGGGCATGGTTCCACCACCGATTACCTTTATATCTTCTGAGTCATTTTCTCGAAGTAATTCACATATTTTGGGGAACAGAGTCATGTGGGCACCGCTTAAAATACTTAATCCAACTACATCTACGTCTTCCTGAATCGCGGCCTCCACTACTTGTTCGGGAGTTTGGTGCAGTCCCGTGTAGACTACTTCCATACCGGCGTCCCTGAGACCGCGGGCAATAACCCGTGCGCCACGGTCATGGCCGTCCAGTCCGGGCTTAGCCACTAAAACTCTAATTTTCCTGGCCATATATTTCCTCCTCCTTTGCATGCATGTAATTATAACTAACCCCTAACGCCTAACCAACTAACCAACTAAAACGTCGGTTTCTCTTTGTACTCACCAAAAACTTCCCGCATGGTGTCTATAATTTCACCCTGAGTCGTATACGCACGAACACAGTCAAGGATATACGGGATAAGGTTATCCGGACCGGCAGCCGCTTTCTTGAGTGCATCAAGAGTATCATTAACACGATTATTGTCACGTTTATTGCGGAGCTCTTTAAGGTGTTCCACCTGGGCCCGTTCTAGTTCCGGATCAATTTTGAGTAGTTCAATATCCAATTCCTCGTCTTCATCAACAAACTCATTTACGCCGACCACAATTTTTTCTTTCTTATCCACGTCTGTCTGGAATCTGTAAGCGGCATCAGCTATTTCTTGCTGGAAGTAATTTTGATCTATGGAAGCAAGCACCCCACCGCGTCTTTCAATTTCTTCAAAATACTTTTCCGCCTCTGCTTCCATTTTATCGGTAAGGGATTCAATAAAGTAGGAGCCGGCCAGAGGGTCCATTACGTTAGCAACGCCTGATTCGTAGGCAATCAGTTGTTGTGTGCGCAGAGCTATTTGTACTGATTTTTCTGTTGGCAGGGCCAGTACTTCATCCATAGAGTTAGTGTGCAGTGATTGGGTGCCACCTAAGACCGCCGCTAATGCCTGGAATGCTGTACGGACAATATTGTTTTCCGGCTGTTGGGCCGTTAGGCTGCATCCTGCCGTCTGAGTGTGAAAGCGGCAAAGTAAGGATTTAGGATCTTTGGCTCCATATTTTTCCTTCATGCGGCGGGCCCAAATTCGTCTGGCTGCCCTGTATTTAGCAATTTCCTCAAAGAAATCATTGTGTGAATTAAAGAAGAATGAAAGTCTTGGTGCAAAGTCGTCAACGTCAAGTCCCACTTCCATTCCTGCCTCTACGTATGCAAAACCGTCAGCAAGAGTAAAGGCCAGTTCCTGTACAGCCGTGGAACCGGCTTCACGGATGTGGTAGCCACTGATGCTTACAGTATTCCACTTGGGTACGTAATTCTTGGCGTACTTAAAAATATCAGTAATTAACCGCATGGAGGGCCCTGGTGGAAAAATCCAGGATTTTTGGGCAATGTATTCCTTTAAGATATCGTTTTGAATAGTACCCCTTAATTTCTCCGAAGCAACACCTTGTTTTTCTCCGGTGGCAATATACATGCACCATAATATTGATGCAGGTGCGTTGGTGGTCATGGATGTACTGACCTGCTCTAAGGGTATACCGTCAAATAAAGTCTCCATATCGGCAAGGCTGTCTATGGCTACACCGACCCTACCTACTTCCCCCAGGGACCTGGGGTGATCGCTGTCGTAACCCATAATTGTAGGCATATCAAAGGCTACACTGAGACCCGTTTGACCCCGGCTGAGAAGAAATTTGAAACGTTCGTTGGATTCCCGTGCGGTACCGAAACCGGCAAACTGGCGCATTGTCCACAGGCGCCCGCGGTACATATTGGACTGAACTCCACGGGTGTACGGGTATTGGCCGGGAAAACCCAAGTCTTTCATGTAGTCCAGATCCTTTATGTCTTCCGGCGTGTAAATATCATTCACCGGTAAGCCGGATACAGTTTCAAACTTAAAATCACGATCTTTCATTTGCGATCTTTTTTCAAGCCAGTTATCTTTCCCTTGTTTAATTTCTTTTAACTTATCACTGGACATAGAGAAAACTCCTTTCGAAAAATTAAATAGATAAGAATTCTTTTAATAGTTTATTTGCTGCAGCATAGGGATCCATATTGCGTTCAACAATACTTTCCACCAATTTCCCCATGTTTCCGGTGGAGGACAACTTTAATTTTAATTGGTTTTGAATTTTTTCCTCTAAAAGTTCTTGAACTTCCTGTTGAACTCTTTTACGTTCATTTTCTTTTTGTGCACCGGATGTTTCATTGTACTCTTTGTGGGTTAAAATCATATTCCACAATTCAGGTAATCCTTTTTCTTCCGTAGTCACTGTTTTGATGATGGGAGGGCGCCAACCGTTATGGCGAGAGCTCATGTCGAGCATTTGCTCAATGTCAGTAATCATTTTGCCGGTATTACCCAGGTCAGCTTTATTGATAACAAAAATATTAGCAATTTCCATGATGCCTGCTTTAATAGTTTGTACATGGTCACCGGCACCCGGGGTGAGTACTACCAGAGTTGTGTCAGCATAATGCATTATATCTAATTCACTCTGACCCACGCCCACTGTCTCAATGAGAATAATATTGCAGCCAAAGGCATCCAGTACTTTAACGGCATCTTTTGTAGCCCTGGCTAAGCCTCCCAGGCAGCCCCTGGTGCCCATACTGCGTATAAATACCCCGCGGTCAAGAGCATGCTCTTGCATTCTTATTCTGTCACCCAAAAGTGCCCCGCCTGAAATGGGTGAGGTGGGATCTACAGCAATTATACCTACCTTTAGGTCCTGCTGTCTTGCCTGTCTGGTAAGAGCATCAGTCAACGAACTTTTTCCTGCTCCGGGAGATCCAGTGATACCAATAGTAAGGACATTACCGGTATGTGGAAAAAGTTCAGACAAAAGTTTTTGTCTGTCCTCATCTTCATCCTCAATCATACTGATTGCCCTCGCTGCCATCCGTCGATCTCCAGCCAACAGCTTGTCAATGTCGATCATCTGGAGTTTCACTTCCTTTACTAAAGCTCAAGTCCTTACTAAAATTCAATTCCTTGTCTGGCTTCGATCCCAAGATAATAGGGGTGTTTCACCAATGTCATTTCACTAATCAAATCAGCAGCTTCTCTAATGGCTTCCGGTGCTGAACGTCCGGTGAAAATTAATTCCACATGTGGTGGTTTAGTTTTGACTAATTCAAGCACATCTTGGACGGGTATCAGGTTAAAATCCATGGCTATATTTATTTCGTCCAAAATTACAAGATCATAATGCCCCTCATTAACTACTTTTTGAGCAGTTTTAAATCCTTGGTGAGCCATGTCTAGGTCAGACTGGGAGGGGTTTTCTTTGTTAACAAATGTTTCCAGGCCGCTTTGCACAATAATAAAATTAGGTAAGTATTTTTCTGCAGTTTGTAATTCTCCATAGTCCTTGCTCCCTTTCATAAACTGGAGCATAAATACTTTATAGCCGTGACCGATTGCCCGCAGAGCCAGACCCAATGAGGCGGTGGTTTTTCCTTTACCATTGCCGGTATAGACCTGAACCAAACCTTGTTTTATACGGGGACGCGACACGGAGACACCTCCCTTGAAGATAATTTTGAGAAATGATAATTTTAAGAAATGTCATCATATTTATAATTCTCACGCAATTTTTGTACCAGAAATTGTGAATGTGTGTTGAAATCTGTATAAGTGCTAAATTTCATAAAATTCACTTTATAGCAAGTAGGGTATACCCCTGTCTCCGTTTTCTTCTGATTTTAATAGTATACACAATGAAACAATGCCAAATTCCGGCTGTGTTTTCTTATAAGGATAAAGGAATAGAGAATATATGTTTACATTTGTTTACAAGTAGACATAAAAAAAACCCCGTTAGGGTTTTTTTTATGTTGGTTAAAAAAAGCGCTTACGCCAAAGTAGGTAAACTATCAGTCCCAGAAATACAAACCAGCCTGAAAAAACGCCCCAGGTTATGTATTCCTTAGCAGGCTTTCCATGTTTTCGCGCGTCAAGAGCTACCCAGATCCCTGACCCGATCATGAAAAGTAAAAAAAAGATTTGAGTTACTATTCCAATGATAAATTTAACTTCTGGATTCATTTATTCCACCTCAAGTATATCCCACCGGCTGCAGCGAGAGCCCCATCGTCCAATGACCCTACCATTTTCAAGAATTTCGGCAATTTCACATGCATTTGGACATCCATCACATTCAAAGCTGCTGGTTTGGTAATCAAGTGATGTTATATTAAAGCCCTTAAACCTGGTAGTTTTTTGGGTCAGCTCAATTTCTTCCTTGGCCAGTTGGGCTGCTCCAATGCCTCCCATGATATGATAATGTTCCGGGACCACTACTTCCATGTTTAGTGCCCTGTTGAAGGCGGCTCTAATACCAGTGTTCGCGGCAACCCCACCCTGGAACATGATTGGAGCCAGTATTTCTTTTCCCTTGCCCACATTGTTAAGATAGTTGCGCACCAGTGCTTCACACAGGCCATTTATTATATCAGAAAGGTTGTGGCCCATTTGTTGTTTGTGGATCATATCTGATTCAGCAAATACTGTACAACGCCCTGCTATACGAACGGAATTTGATGATTTAAGCGCCAATGTGCCAAAATCCGTTATTTCAATATTAAGTCGCGAAGCCTGTTGATCTAAGAATGAGCCTGTCCCGGCAGCGCACACGGTATTCATAGCGAAGTCAGTTACGACACCTTGCCGTAAAATTATTATTTTGGAATCTTGGCCGCCTATTTCCATCACCGTTTGCACATCCGGGACAATTGTGGAGGCGGCCACCGCGTGAGCAGTTATCTCATTTTTTATGACATCGGCACCAATCATAACTCCTGCAAGATGACGGCCGCTACCTGTTGTTCCCGTACCATAGACAGTCAAATTTGGTGGTAATGAATCAGATATTTGCTGCAATCCTTGCTTTATAGTCTCCAAGGGGCGTCCACGTGTCCGAAGGTATAAACCTTTAAGTACTCTGTTATGGGTGTCTATAATTACAATATTTGTACTTACAGAACCGACGTCAATTCCGAGGTACCCTTTCATAGCTGTCACTTCCTGCTTCTTTTTAGGAATTAGCGGTTGATGTTCTAAATTTCTGTTTGCGTTTCATTAAGTCCACAAAGGCTTCCAGACGTGTTGCTATACCAGCTTTTCCTGTCTGTTCGTCCAAGAAAAAGGTCAGGATGGGAATGTCATATTTTTTACCTACAGTGTTTAAAACCGTTTTAGCAACAATTTCAGGAATACAGGTAAAAGGTGCCAGTTGAATAACTCCATCGAAACCTCTTTGGGAATAAAGTATTGTGTGCCCCACACTGTCTCTGCCGTGCCCTCCTACCATTTCCGGCAGGTATGGAGAGGCCGCGTCCTTGGCATTAAGTAATTCGGTTGTTTCTTTAATGGTGTTATCTACTGTCCAGCCGGTGAGGAACATCGATCTCTCAACTTCTACCCCTAAGTTGCCCAGGGTTTCCTCAATTTCCAAATTACTGGCCGGTTCTAATAAAACATAAATTTCACCGACTAGGCCCACTTTGACTATAATACGAGAAGGGTCTAGAGGGATTTTTTGTAATTCATTTAGGCCAGCATTTTCGGCTTCTTCAATTTCTTTTGTGGAATGAGCCTGGTCTATCCAGGCCAAAACATTTTTATAAATACGGCTGGTGGTCCCTGTTTGCTTTTCTCGCGGCCGTATGACGTGCGTATATTTCTCCAGGTTATCCAGCGCCTTTAATTTTTGCCAGCTCCTTTTTATACACTGATAAACGGCACGATACGACAGGCGAGCGACGTTCAACTTTCTAACATTACGTATAAAATCTAAGGGATATAGTTTAGGAGGCTCAAACACCACCATATCCATATTGTAACCTTGTTCAGACAGGATTGCTTTATGTAGCTGGGCGTACTGGCCCGCACGACAGGGCCCCACGCCTCCACTGGTAACAATAAGGTTAGCTCCTTTTTGCGCAGTTTCCATATATGTTCCAAGCAATATTTTAAGAGGCAGACATGCAAATTCCGGCGCGTATTGTACCCCCAGGTCTAAAGTTTTCCTGCTGGGACGAGGTGGCAAAATAACCTCATTGCCCAGATCTTCAAGCAGCATTTTAAATGCCCTGAAGGACTCACCCATATGGGGGAATGTTACTCTATTGAATGTAACTTTATTGGGCATTGCGTACCCCTCTCTTTTTTCTCTGTACCATGTCGATAAATGCCTCCAGGCGGGTGGTAATGCCTGCCTCGCCACCGTGTTCATCGATGGTAAGTGTCATCAAGGGAATGTGGGGATACTTAGTTGCTTCGCGTTCAATAAAGTTGTTCAGTAAAGAATCAGGCCCGCAGCCAAAGGCTGTCAAATGTATTACCCCGTCAATTTTCCCGGACTTTAAAAAGTATTTTGCTGCCTGCATCACCTGCTCGCTGAAAGTCCAGAATAAACTTTTTTGGAGTACCGGAGGCTGTATTTGCAATATCTTCGCAGAGACATTTTCCGGTGTTAAAATATTTATCCCCATTTTTTGTAGTTTATCAATTAATTGTATGCTTATATAGGGATCGTATAAATTATACGGGTAGCCCAGTAGGGCAAAGGTGAGCTGCCCTGTGTGTTGAGGACTGCTTAAGTCTCCGTTATCTTTAAGGGCGGACATGGCATTTAAAGGATGGTGTCCCGCTAGCATTAAATCCTTGTAACGGCGGTGTACTTTGTTAGCTGAATTATAGGCGCTGAAAATCTTGCCTTTTTTGAAACCGAAAAAGTTGCCCAAATATTCATAAGCTCTCCAAATAGCAAATTTTTGTGTGCGGACGTCCACACGAACGTCAATTAAGGGTGGCATATCGGGTAGACCATGTCGAATCATGTCCGGCATGCCAAGAAATTTGGGGCAGTAAACAGTCTTTTTATTTGTTGACACTATTCTGGGGACGAATAAATAATCTACTTTATCTCTAAGGGATATTGCGTGACCAAAAAACACCTTAACCGGTAAACAAGCGTCGGCAAGAGCTTCCCGTACTCCGTTATCCAACACCTGTTTGGTGGTTTTGCCGGATGGAATTACTTCGATATCCAGTGCTTGGAAAAAAGTCTCCCACTTTGGATAATAAACATAATAAAAAAGAGCACTGGGTATACCTATTTTAACCATACCCATATCCTCCGTTTGACAAGTTATATAATAGTATATTCTAATTTATTCTTCGATACGCAAAAAAATCCTTTTGTAAATTTAAACACAAATTGATAGTCAATGAAGATAGAATTAGTTTCGTAATTTTCAAATATATTGCAGGAAAGGCGCAATTATTGAAGAATTTGATTCTAACATTTATGTGAGCTTAGATGACTTGGCGAAGTTTTAAAAAAAACACGGAGGTATCAAGGTGGCCTTAATTAATCTAAACCCCGCGCATGAAGTGGCTGTGACAGAGTTTGCGGAAAAGAAACCTGAGGATATGGCCCTCAATTCCATGGCCATATACGACCCGGAGCGCAAGATATTCTCTCTTAACTTTGTAGGAAAAGAATACTTTGTTCATTATCCCGATGGCACCGTGTGGATGTCAGAAAAAGATGATGTGCCACAAATTGTCCAAATATTGCTTCTTCACTATTTAACCCATGCTGCGCCGGCTCAGGTGCAGGGAAAAAACATATCATTTAAAGAACTTCCCAGTGGTATGATATATGTAAATCCTTTTACCAATCGTGCCATCAGGCCTTTGGTGGGCATTTTTGGCCAAGATCCCTCTAAATTAATACAAGCGGGAAAGAGTTTGGGTGGGGAGGTTACAGATATGGGGGATGCAGCAGTGACAGTGCCGGTTTTACCTAAAATCCCGGTTACTTTCGTAATCTGGAAAGGTGATGATGAATTCCCGCCTACCGGTAATGTGCTTTTTGATGCTTCAGCGGCGTTCCACCTGCATACGGAAGATTATGCCTGGCTACCCGGGCTTGCGTTATCTGAGATGAAAACCAAAGTTTAAAAGGACGTGTTACAGTTGAACGAGTTCAAAGAGGAAAAACTATCATCAAAGTTAATCTACGAGGGTAAGATACTTAATCTTCGTGTAGATGTGGTGCGGTTGCCGAACGGAAAAGAGAGCCAACGGGAAGTCGTTGAACATACTGGAGCAGTTGCTATTGTGGCACTAACTACTGATGAAGAAGTGTTGTTAGTACGGCAATACCGTTATCCGGCTCAACGGGAACTAATGGAATTGCCGGCCGGGAAATTAGAACCGAATGAAAAACCCTTGGAATGTGCCAAAAGAGAATTGATGGAGGAAACCGGGGTTGTCGCCGGTAGATGGCAAGAATTGTATGCTTTTTACTCCACGCCCGGGTTTTCCAACGAAAAGTTGTACTTATTTATGGCAAAAGATCTTACATTTAAAGAACAGCACTTGGATGCAGATGAATTTGTGGAGATGAAAAAAGTTTCTTTACAAAGAGCATTGGGAATGATAAAAGAAGGCCAAATAAATGATGCCAAGACCATTGTTGGGATCTTAGCAGCAAAGGATGAGCTTTAAATATTAAGCCGGGCTGAAGGCCCGGCTTAATTATTTATTCTGGGTGAAAACTATTTTTTCATTCTTAATCATAGCTTTACCCGGCCCGTGAGCTTTTTTATGGGCCAAAGTTCCTATGTGTGTAATGCCGGCTATGCTTAGAACTTGCGGGGCCATGTGCAGGGCGGTAATAATCGCATTTCTGTTGCCGTGAGCACCCGCATGAACTGTGCCTAAACAATTGCCCATGATGATTATATTTCCTCCTGCTTCCACTTTTGCCCCGGGGTGTACATTGCCTAAAACTATTATGTGGCCAGGCCGGGAAACGGATCGGCCGGAGCGGAGAGTTTGCTTTAATAATAAAGCAGGTTCTCCTGGAGCGGAGGCAGTTTTTTCTTTGCGGGGAGGGGAAAATAATGTCTCCGTTTCGGGAGTAAGGTGAGACGTGCTGGGTACCAGCCCGTATTGTTTGCAGATAGATTCTAATTCATGCTGCTGCTGTGGAACCAGCTGTTGTGATCCCGTATGAAAAACTACTTTGGCGCCGCAAAAAAAACCATTTGCAGATTCAATTTTGTGTTGAAGATGGTGTTTTATAGTCTCAAATTCGTGATTAGAGTCTAATAATATAACCAGCCCACTTTTGGTGCCTTTAATTGAAACAGCCTCTCTGTACATATTTCCCCTCTCTTAACCACTGATACGTAATTGAATAATTCGATTTTTTTCCAGTATTTCCTTCTTGTAATATTAAAAAAGTTAAAAGATAGACATTAACTAAAAACAATTGGCAAATGTATGGTAAATTTGTAAAAAATTAAAGCTTACTGTATACGATGTGCCCACCGTATACACAAAAATGTATCCAAGTGTAACGCAGGGCCTGATTGGAAGCAAGAGTGGGAAAACCGTAGCTATTTGAACATATGTCTTGGTAATCAGTCTGTACAATGTAGCTAAATATTGTTAAAATATTCTCAGTTGTCTAAAAATTTAGTAAGTGGGTGATGGTTGTATGCATTTCCCCGAAGAAAACAATTTTATGTACAGGCAAGAACAAATGACACCCTGTTCAGCAGAGCATCTGCTAAGCACAATTTTTGATAATAAATATAAAGGTTTAATGGTTATTTCCGCTCAGGGAACGGTAACACAAGTGAATAATTCATTGGCCCAAGCTTTGGGAAAAACACAAGAAAATATGATCGGACATCCTTTGACAGAGGTTTGCCGCCATCGAGGGTTGCGAAAAATCATACAAGTTATCAAGAGCGGTAAGCCGGAATTTAGCAAAATTGATAATATTGGTGGAAAGAGTGTATTGATTGATTATTTGCCTATCTACAAGAAAAATAAGGTAAATGGGGCCTTAGCTAAAGTAAGTTTTTTCAATTCTGAACGCAGTAATAAAAACAAGGAACTCCAATTACAAGACAAAAATGATAACGCCCATAAACAGAGAACCCACTTTACGGTTGACCATATTGTAGGAAGCAGTGCCCAATTAATTGACTTGAAGGAGACAGTTAGAAAAATAGCTCCTCGAAATTCTAACGTTCTAATTACCGGGGAAAGTGGGACAGGAAAAGAGTTGTTTGCCCAAGCTATTCATTCTGCAAGTCTGCGGCGGTCAGGGCCTTTTGTTAAGGTAAATTGTGCCGCCATTCCCGACACTTTATTGGAATCCGAGTTTTTTGGCTACGAAGAAGGGGCTTTCACCGGAGGGCGAAAAGGAGGCCAGGCTGGTAAGTTTGAAATAGCAAATGCGGGCACTGTTTTGTTGGATGAAATTGGGGACCTTCCCTTCTCTCTACAGGCTAAGCTGTTAAGATTTATACAGGAAAAGGAAATTCAAAAGTTGGGCGGGGGCGATTCCACTATTTCAGATGTCAGGGTAATAGCTTCCACAAATGTGGATCTGGATCATCTGGTGAAATATAAAAAGTTTAGAGAAGACCTGTATTACAGACTCAATGTAGTTAATTTGTATATACCACCCTTGCGCGAGAGGCGGGAAGATATTTTAGACCTGGTCGATTACTTTATCAAGAAGTTTAATAAATTGTTTGGTTTACATGTAAAAGGTATTTCATCTGAGGTGGAGGCAACATTTCTTCGCTATTCCTGGCAAGGTAACGTAAGGGAGTTAGAAAATGTTATCGAGAGAGCCTTTAACATTATTGAGGGCAACACTATAAATGTCTCTCATTTACCACACAATATTATAGGCAGCGGTTATAAACAATATGGCAGTGAATCGGATGACACGGTTAATAGTTTTAATTTAGGAAATGCACTTTCTAAGGGGCAATGTTTGTCGGAGATAATGGAGCATACGGAAAAACTAGTGATTCTACAGGCTTTGTTAGCGACTAAAGGTAACAAAGCGAAAGCCTCCAAAACGCTAGGCATATCCAGACCTGGCCTTTATAAAAAACTGATGAAGTATGGGCTGATTTAATGTTAACTACAAAGGACCCCCTTGGGACTAATCGTCCGAGGGGGTTCTTGTAGTATACATAGTTTTTTACCTGCCGTAAACATTTGTTATCAGAATTAAAACCGGTTAATAATTGAAATCAAAGGGTGTTACCCGATGACTTCTAAATAAGAACAATTAATCCCTAAATGTTTACCGTTAAGGTGATTAAATTTTGTTCTGTTTCTCTTTTTGCAAGTAATTAATTTATCTTTATCTCTGAGATTAGCCGCACAGCTATGCTTGGGGGTAACTGAGGTGTTAATGATGGATATAGGGATGGTTGGTTTGGGGGGATAGAATGGGTGGCACACGCAGATATGAAAAAAATTATGTTTCCTCGTCCGGTCCTCTTAACCGTAGTCAAAGACAATATACAAAGGAGGCTATTATAAAGTTACTACTTTTAGGACCTCATGATGAGGAGGGTATTGCAGAACATTTTGGCTTGACAAAATCAGTTGTAAAGCAGTTAGTTAAGGAGTTGATTGATTCGGGACGGATCATTTGTGACAAGAGAAAAGGAGGGGTGCTCAGGCTAAATAATCCTTTGCGAAAATGGTGGGAAAAAGACCCGTAGGGTGAAGCTAAAGTATTTAAGAAGGAGGAGAAGTGGTTGGTTGCTGTAGATGTAGGTAAGGTTACTATCGGAAATGTTGTTGATCAAATGGCAAGCGACTACCCGGACCATGATGCACTGGTTTACTACCACAGGGGGCTACGATATACCTACAAAGAGTTCTGTCATACATGTAATCAAGTGGCCAAGGGGTTTATGAGCCTGGGAGTTGAAAGAGGGGAAAACGTTGCTATTTGGGCTAACAATGTTTCGGAATGGGTGTTGGCTCAATTCGGCACCGCAAAAATGGGTGCCGTGTTAGTAACTGTGAACACCAATTACCGTGCTTTCGAACTGGAATACTTGCTTAAACAATCAGACTCAACTACGATTATACTGACCGGTGGGGTTAGAACGTCTGACGAATACGTAAAAATTATGTATGATTTGTGCCCGGAACTTAACCATTGCCAGCCTGGACAGCTGGATTGTAAAAGACTGCCGAAATTAAAAAATGTGATTTTTATTGGTGAAGAAAAATTGCCGGGCATGTATAACTGGATAGATATACTGGAGATGTCCGGCGAAGTAACAGATGAAGAATTGAGTCAACGGGAGCAGGTGTTAGAGCCGGACGATGTAATTAATATGCAGTATACTTCAGGGACAACGGGATTCCCTAAGGGTGTAATGCTCACTCACACCAATATTATCGGTAACGCCGTTAGCCAAGCAGAGTGTATGAGATTTTCACCCGCAGACCGTTTATGTATCCCTGTGCCATTCTTCCATTGTTTTGGTTGTGTTATGGGCACTCTGCTATGTGTGGTTTCCGGCGCCACTATGGTTCCCGTGGAAAAGTTTGAAGCTGTGAAAGTTTTGGAGACCATTGAGGCTGAAAAATGTACGGCGGTGCACGGTGTGCCCACTATGTTTATTGCTGAACTGGAAGCACTGAAGAATAAAAATTATGATACTTCCTCACTGCGTACGGGGATTATGGCCGGGGCACCGTGTCCCACAGAAGTGATGAAGTCTGTGGTGAATTTAATGGGAGCGAGTGAGATTTGTATTACTTATGGCCAGACCGAAGCTTCTCCCGGCATTACTATGACTAGGACCTCTGATCCCATAGAGTTGAGGGTAAGCACGGTTGGCAGGGCTCTTCCCAACGTGGAAGTTAAAATAGTAAATCCGGAAAACGGTGAAGATCTTCAGCCCGGGGTGCAGGGTGAGTTGTGTACCCGAGGTTATCATGTGATGAAGGGGTATTATAATATGCCGGAGGCTACCGCCTCTACAATGGATAAAGACAACTGGCTGCATACAGGTGATTTGGCTGTAATGGATGTAGATGGGTACTGCAAGATTACCGGACGGCTTAAGGACATGATTATTAGAGGTGGGGAAAATATCTACCCCCGGGAGATTGAAGAATTTTTATACACTCACCCTAAAGTTAAAGATGTTCAGGTAGTGGGGATTGCCAGTGAAAAATACGGTGAGGAAGTAGTAGCATTTGTCCAGGTAAAGGGCGGAGAGGGTGTTAATGAGGATGAGTTAAGGGATTTTTGTAAGAACCAGATCTCCTTCTACAAAATACCTGCTTGTATTTTCTTCGTTGATGAGTATCCTACAACTGCCAGCGGGAAAATACAAAAATTTAAGCTGCGTGAATTAGCAATGAAAGAACTAAACAGAGAGAAAGATGTATCCATTGACATGACTTAAGGCTCCGGTTTAGCCAAAGTAATTTCAGAATATACGAAAAATTCATAAAAAGCCGCACAGAGGCAATTTTTTGTGTCATGATCCTTAACATATTAACCTACGTTTACACATTATTATTTCGATACTTTGTGACAAGGGTTTAGAGCAGTTAAAGATGTAAAGTTTGGTTTACGTTTCCTGCTTTATGTGTATATTTTAAATCTGGGCTGTTAACCCCTGAATATCTCTGTTTTTAAAGACTTTTAACAATTAGGTCAAATTTTTAGAAAAGTGGCTCAGTTCTTGCAATTGTGTATTTTCAGGTAAAATTAAGTGATCTATTGGCGTAACGTCCACTATTATTTTTAACACATATCAAGGAGGGACAATCATTGTTTTTAAAGGTAGAAAAAATGACAGATTACGAAAAAACGTACAAAGAATTTAAGTGGGAAGTACCGGAATATTTTAACTTTGCCAGAGATGTTTTTGACTACTGGGCAAGAGATCCGGAGAAACTAGCGTTGTTTTGGGTAGATGATAACGACAAGGAAGAAAAAAGAACATTTGCCCAACTAGCAGAAGAATCAAAAAAATTGGCCAATGTATTGAAAGAGCAAGGAGTCCAAAAAGGAGACGTAGTTGTGGTCGTTATGTCCCGCCAGCTTGAATGGTGGGTGATCAACCTTGCTTGCTTGCGTTTGGGTGCAGTGATTAGCCCGGGTACCGTCATGTTAACACCAAAAGACCTAAAATATCGTTTTGATTCCGCGGAAGCCACTTGCGTCATTGTTGACAGTGTTAACGCTCCCAAAGTGGATGAAATCCGCAGTGACTGCCCTTATCTAAAATGCTTTATGACTATTGAAGAGGCGCGTGACGGATGGGTCTTTTACAATGAAGCGGTGTCCAAGGCATCAGCTGAATTTGAGACCGAAAAGACAAAATCCGATGATAATGCCATTTTATATTTTACATCAGGTACAACCGGTTATCCCAAAATGACTTTACACACCCATGCGTCCTATCCTATTGGACATATTGTCACAGGCAAATACTTCTTGGATTTAAATCCCGGAGATCTGCACTGGAACCTTTCGGATACCGGTTGGGCAAAGGCGGCCTGGAGTAGTTTTTACGGACCCTGGAATTGCGGGGCTACTATTTTTACACACCATACGACAGGGTTTAATGCTAAGAAAACACTTGAGTTTATGGAAAAGTATTCCGTTGCCTCTTTATGTGGACCGCCTACCGCATACAGAATGTTTGTGCTGGAAGATTTGAGTAAATACGATTTTAAAGCTCTACACTCAGTAGTAGCGGCCGGTGAGCCTCTGAACCCGGAAATTATTGATTACTGGGAAAAAAATACCGGCTTAAAAATAAGGGATGGCTATGGACAAACCGAGAGTGTTTGTTTGGCCGCTAACTTCCCGTCCGTGGAAGTTAAAGCAGGATCCATGGGTAAGCCCAGTCCCGGGTTTGACTTGCGAATAATTGATGATGAAGGTAATGAGTTGCCACGTGGGCAAGAGGGGGACCTTGCTGTTAGGTTAAAGCCTGAACGCCCGGTGGGACTGTTTACGGAATATTGGAAAGACCCTGAAAAAACGGCTTCCACTTACCGGGGTGATTTTTACGTTACCGGTGACCGTGGTATTATGGATGAGAGTGGGTATCTATGGTTTGTTGGCCGTGCTGATGATGTCATTCTCACTTCCGGTTACCGCATTGGTCCTTTTGAGGTGGAAAGCGCGCTTATTGAACACAAGGCAGTTGCCGAATCAGCAGTGGTATCAAGTCCTGATGAAGTAAGAGGCGAGGTTGTTAAGGCTTTTGTAATATTGGCCCCGGGGTATACCGGTTCCGATGAATTAGTTAAA
The DNA here is from genome assembly GCA_009711705.1 of Bacillota bacterium. Classification (GTDB taxonomy): domain Bacteria; phylum Bacillota; class Desulfotomaculia; order Desulfotomaculales; family VENG01; genus VENG01. The sequence goes on along the minus strand of VENG01000003.1, from coordinate 8,698 downwards.
GAGTTGCAAGATTTTGTAAAGAAAACAACTGCACCGTATAAGTACCCAAGAAAGATTGAATTTGTTAAGGAACTGCCTAAGACAATTAGCGGAAAGATACGCCGTATTGAACTTAGAGAAAAAGAATGGGATAATAAATAGTAAAATTTAAATTATTGCGGGAAGCAGCGGCAAATTTGCCGCTGCTTTTTGTAGTTTAGAAAGTATACCTTGCCATATGTATGCCAAGGGCTAAGGTGTAAGTATTAAAAGGCGCCTTGCTTGCCAGTGCCTGTTAGGCATGCTTGGCATGGGGATAAGGGAACTGATTTAAACGCTTTTATTATATTTGACCATTTTATAAAGTTATAATATTATTAATAAATGAGTGAATATTCAGTTGTTGACTATGTGTATTGATGTAGACAATTAATTAATTTGTGTGTACACTTTTTAAAGCAATACCAATAAAGCATGACACTAACGATAAAGTCATGCTAGCAAAAAAGAGACCTGTCTATATTCATAGCCGCACATTTGTTCTGAGGGCTGCAGAGAATTTCGGTCAAAGATCTTAACGGCCATGGGAAAATGTCCTATATTCAGAGTTTTCGAAAAAGTATGGTATGTTTTTTGCTTTTAGAAAATTAACAAGGAACCTACAAATAATTATTCTAACATAGTCCAGAGGAGGAATGGGTCATGGAATTTAAGCTTTCAGAAGAACAGGAACTATTACGTAAAACTGTACGCGATTTTGCCGAGGAAGAGGTAGCTCCTAAGGCTGCCCAAATGGATGAGGAAGAAGAGTTCGATTGGGGTTTGTGGGACAAGATGGCAGAGATGGGCCTTACGGGGGTTCCCTTTCCGGAAGAATATGGCGGATCTGATATGGATAATCTTTCCTACGCTATTGCAGTGGAGGAACTTTCCCGTGTGTGTGGTTCTACAGGTGTAACTATTTCCGCGCATACGTCTTTGTGTTGCTGGCCTATATATGCCTTTGGGACAGAAGAGCAAAAGAAAAAGTACCTTGAGCCGCTGGCAAATGGAGATAAAGTAGGTGCCCTTGGTTTAACAGAGCCTTCTGCCGGTTCGGATGCCGGGTCGGTAAAACTAAGTGCCAAACTAGATGGTGACGAATATATTCTCAACGGTACTAAAATTTTTATCACTAATGGTGGAAGAGCTGACACTTATGTGGTAATTGCATCCGTTGATAAGAGTAAGGGGCATAAAGGTACCGCAGCTTTTATCGTAGAAAAAGACACGCCGGGATTTACCTTTGGTAAGAAAGAACATAAGCTAGGGATCCGGGCATCATATACTTATGAATTGGTATTTGAAGATTGCCGTATTCCCAAAGAAAACAAGCTTGGCCAAGACGGTGATGGTTTCAAAATTGCTTTAAAAACACTGGACGGTGGGCGCATAGGTATTGGTTCCCAAGCTTTGGGAATTGCTCAAGGCGCATTTGACCAGGCCTTGGAATATGCAAAAAACCGTGAACAATTCGGTAAGCCAATAAGTTCTTTCCAGGGATTACAGTGGATGCTGGCTGATATGCATACGCAAATTGAAGCTGCAAGACTAATGATTTACAGGGCTGCTTATTTGAAGGATAATGATATGCCTTATGGCAAAGAAGCAGCAATGGGTAAGTTGTTTGCTTCCGAAACGGCCATGTCGGTAACAACAAAGGCAGTGCAGATATTCGGTGGCTACGGCTATACCAGAGAATACCCTGTGGAACGTATGATGCGTGATGCAAAAATAACAGAGATTTACGAAGGTACCAGTGAAGTAATGCGCATTGTTATCGGTGCACACTTATTAAAATAAATGATTACTTAATTTATTAAGTAATATTATGGAACTTGTTTTTAGTTAAACAGTACAAATATATGTATATATATTAAAATGACTTAAAAAAGAGGTCAATTTACTAAGCAAAGGAGGAAGCATATGAACATTGTAGTATGCCTCAAGCAGACATTTGATACTGAAGCAAAAATTAAGTTGACCGACGAGGGTAGTATTGACAGCATGGGTGTAAGTTTAATAATTAACCCTTACGATGAATTTGCAGTTGAAGAGGCATTAAAGATTAAAGAGCAAGAGGGCGGCGAAGTTACCGTGGTTAGTGTTGGGGGCCAGAAGGCGCAGGATGCACTGCGACAGGCTCTGGCCATGGGTGCGGATAAGGCAATGCTGGTTGACCCTGGTACTGATGAAGTGGACGAATATGCTGCAGCAACAGTTTTAGCCAAGGCCCTTAGTGGTCTGGAGTATGACATTATACTTGGTGGCTGGAGAGCTATTGATGACGGTTCCGCCCAGGTGGCCGGCAGGGTTGCTGAGCTTCTTGGTATACCAGTGGTAAATACCATAACCAAGCTGGAAGTAGCCGATGGTAAAGCCACTGCGACGCGAGAAATTGAAGGTGGTAGCGAAGTTCTTGAGGTTTCCCTACCGGCCGTTTTAACCGCGCAGAAAGGGTTAAATGAACCTCGTTACCCGTCCATGAAAGGCATTATGAAAGCAAAAAAGAAGCCTATGGATAAAACTACGGCCACTGAATTAGGCCTCGATTCTTTAAGTGCGAAAGTGCAGGCACTCTCATTTTCACTGCCTAAGCCGCGCGAGGCAGGTAAAGTAATTGATGGAGAAGCTCCGGATGCTGCCAAAGAATTAGCTAAATTGTTACACGAGGAAGCAAAAATAGTCTAAGCAAAATCAGATCGCATAAGGGGGTTTAAGTTAATGGCAAAAGGTATCTGGGTATATGTAGAGCAACTGGACAGTCAAATTAAGAAAGTAAGCCTGGAGGTTTTAACCGCCGGCCGGAAGATGGCGGATGAATTAGGTGAGGAAGTCTGCGCTGTATTGTTGGGTAAAGGCGTTGCCGAATTGGCCCCTACCCTTGGAGATTACGGTGCGGATAAAGTTTACTTAGCTGAAGATGATAGTCTCGAAAACTATACCACTGATGGGTATGCTAATGTTATTGCAGAAATTGTTAAAGAAAATGAGCCCTATGCATTTTTATACGGTTATACCATTTTGGGCAGAGACTTAGCAGCTCAAGTTGCACAGAAAGTTGAAACTGGGTTAATGAGTGATTGTGTGAAAATGGAATTGGAAGATGGCCAGTTGGTTTTCACTCGCCCCATCTATGCCGGTAAAGCTTTTGTAAAGGCTACCTGTCCCGAATCCCGCCCCATCATGGCTTCTCTGCGACCGAATTCATATATAGCTGAGGAGAATAAAAAGGCCGGCGAAGTAATAAAAGTTAATCCCAACGTTGGCGACATACGCCAGCAGATCAAGGATATAGTTCGTCAAGTTTCTGAGCGTCCCGAGCTCACAGAAGCTGACATCATTATCAGTGGTGGTCGTGGTATGAAGGGTCCGGAGAATTATAAAATATTGGAAGAGGTAGCTGATGTTCTGGGAGCTGCTGTAGGTGCGTCCCGTGCTGCTGTGGACGCGGGTTGGGTTCCTCACAGCATGCAGGTGGGACAAACCGGCAAGACGGTTTCTCCGGTTCTTTATATTGCCTGTGGGATTTCCGGTGCAATTCAGCATTTGGCCGGCATGGGGTCTTCTAAATGCATTGTAGCTATCAATAAAGACCCGGAGGCAAACATCTTCAAAGTGGCTGATTACGGGATAGTCGGTGACCTGTTTGAAGTTGTACCCGTTCTTAAAGAAGAGTTGCAGAAGATTACTGCCTAATAGATAGGATAAAAAATGTTATATTGCTGCCGGATTTCTCGCGTTAAGGAAGGCTTGCGCACCCTGCATCCTTTTACCTCTTATATTTGGGAGGTTTCGGCAGCATTTTTTCAACTGATCAGTAAGCTTTAAATAGAGATGAATGTGCGGTTGTTCCCTATGTTTAGAAAGGGAGGGAAATAATTTGGGTGAAGCCGTAATTGTCAGTGCAGTTCGCACTGCTGTAGGTACATTTGGAGGTAACCTGTCTTCGATTCCCGCAGTTGAACTGGGAAGTCAGGTTGTAATTGAGGCTCTCCGACGTGCCGGTATAGACGGTCAAGCAGTGGATGAGGTTATTTTGGGTAATGTTCTTCAGGCCGGTCTGGGACAAAACCCGGCCAGGCAGTCTTTAGTTAAGGCTGGCCTTCCCCAAGAAATACCCGCCATGACGGTGAATAAGGTTTGTGGTTCCGGTTTAAGAACAGTGGGACTCGCTGCACAATTAATAGCGGCCGGAGACGCAGATGTGATCGTTGCCGGCGGTATGGAAAACATGAGCTTAGCTCCTTACCTGGTTGAAAAAGCGAGGTGGGGGTGTAGAATGGGGAATACCCAATTTGTAGATGCTATGATAATAGATGGCCTGTGGTGTGCATTTAATGATGTACATATGGGGATTACTGCCGAAAATATTGCCGAGAAATACGGGTTTAGTCGGGAAGATCAAGATGCCTTTGCTATGGAAAGCCAAAACAAAGCCATAGCTGCTATTGACGCTGGAAGGTTTAACGATGAGATTTTACCTATTAAAATTCCGCAAAAAAAAGGTGATCCATTAATATTTGATACTGATGAGGGACCCCGCCGGGGAACCGATGTGGAAAAGTTGGCCAAGTTAAGGCCGGCCTTTAAAAAGGACGGGACGGTAACTGCCGGTAACGCATCGGGTATCAACGACGGTGCCGCCGCCTTTGTGGTCATGTCTGCAGCAAAGGCGCAAGAACTTAACTTGAAACCGATGTTTACCGTAAGGTCCACTGCTTCTGCCGGTGTAGATCCTGCCTATATGGGTTTAGGACCGATTCCGGCGAGCCGGAAAGCTCTTGAAAAGGCAGGGCTAAGGGTTCAGGACCTTGATTTAATTGAGGCCAATGAAGCTTTTGCTGCACAGGCGATGGCAGTGGTGAAGGATCTGGAGCTTCCTGTTGATAAAGTCAATGTTAACGGTGGTGCCGTAGCTTTAGGGCACCCAATAGGCGCCAGTGGGGCCCGTATCCTGACAACTTTATTATTTGAAATGAAGCGCAGGCAGAGTAAATACGGGCTGGCTACATTGTGCATTGGTGGCGGTCAGGGAACGGCTCTGGTTGTTGAAAATATCTTGTAAAAATCGTTTAGTGTTTTTGGAGGTATAATGATGGACATAAAAAAGATTATGGTAATTGGAGCCGGACAAATGGGTTCGGGTATTGCCCAGGTTGCGGCAGCTGCGGGTTGTGAGGTTGTCCTTAACGATATCAAGGAAGAATTTGTGACTAAAGGCTTAGCGAACATTGAGAAAAACCTAACCAAGAACGTGAGCAAGGGCAAACTGGAAGAAGCAGAGAAAAATAATATTATTCAACGTTTAAAACCGTCTACTAGTTTACAAGATGCCAAAGATGTTGATCTGGTAGTGGAAGCAGCGGTGGAAAACATGGATATAAAAGGAAAAATATTTAGAGATCTTGATGAAATAGCTCCTAAGCATGCTATACTAGCTACCAACACATCCTCACTGCCCATCACTGAAGTTGCAGCAGTAACCAATAGGCCTGAAAAAGTTATCGGGATGCATTTTATGAACCCTGTACCGGTAATGAAGTTGGTTGAAGTCATCCGGGGATTGGCCACCTCAGATGAAACCTTCGAAGTGGTAAAGGCAAGTAGTGAAAAAATGGGTAAGGTGCCCGTGGAAGTAAATGATGCTCCGGGATTTGTCAGTAACAGGGTTCTATTGCCCATGATTAATGAAGCTATATATTGTGTTTGGGAAGGTATAGCTACACCGGAGGCCGTTGACCAAGTTATGAAACTAGGGATGAATCATCCCATGGGCCCTCTGGCGTTAGCTGATCTGATCGGTCTGGACACCTGTCTTTATATCATGGAAGTACTTCACGACGGATTCGGTGACAGTAAGTACCGTCCTTGTCCTTTACTTCGCAAATACGTAGCTGCCGGATGGATGGGTCGTAAAGTAGGGCGCGGTTTTTACAAATATGATTAATTTTAACGCATCCATTTTCGGAGGTGTATCATTTGGAGTTAAATAATATAACGGTTGATAAAAATGAATGTATTGGTGTTTTGACTATCAACCGGCCTAAAGTTCTCAATGCATTGAATGAAGCAACCCTCAGCGAAATCGGTGCAGGTATTGAGCAGCTCGAAAAGGATAAAGAGATTCGAGTAATAATCATCACAGGAGCCGGAGACAAGGCTTTTGTTGCCGGTGCTGATATCGCCTTTATGCAAGGCCTGTCTCCGCTACAGGGCAGAAATTTTGGCCGGTTGGGACAGTCAGTATTTAGCAAAATTGAGAATTCGACCAAGCCGGTTATAGCCGCCATAAATGGATTTGCCCTGGGCGGCGGTTGTGAATTGGCAATGGCTTGTGATATACGTATTGCGGCGAAAACTGCTAAATTTGGACAGCCGGAAGTCAATTTAGGCCTTATAGCCGGGTTTGGAGGCACTCAGAGGTTGACGAGATTGGTAGGGCCCGGAAGGGCTAAGGAATTTTTGTTTACAGCGGATATGTATGACGCAGATGCTGCTTTTAAAATGGGCCTAGTTAATCATGTAGTATCTCAAGAAGATCTGATGGGATTTTGCACTAGTATGGCTAAGAGAATTGCCAGCCGAGGTCCCGTTGCCGTTCAGTTGAGTAAAGAAGCTGTTAATGAAGGCTTAGAAATGGATTTGGAGAAAGCTTTCACCCACGAGGCTAATCTTTTTGGTCTAGTGTTTGCTACAGAAGATAAAAATGAAGGTATTGCCGCCTTTTTGGCCAAGAAAAAACCGGAATTTAAAGGGCAGTAGTATAAGTTTCAACTAAAACCAGAGGGGCGGCCTTTTACGGTCGCCCTATTATTATAACGGAGGAATGCTCATTGTCACGTTTCAAAGTTGTTCCGATTGAGGAGTTGAATCGCCGAATTGCTGCATTCCAAGTGCATATGGCGGGAAAAGGTGTTTCCGGCGCATTAATCATGCAGTCAGCAGATCTTGTCTATTTTACAGGAGTTTTCCAAAACAGTTTTCTGTTTATACCTGTAGAAGGTGAGCCTCTGTTAATGGTACGACGTAGCTTAAAAAGGACCACTGAGGCGACACCTCTAAATAAAGTGGTACCGGTCAAAAGTATTAAGCAAGTACCAAGTGTAATAGAGAATAACGGTTATAAACCCGTTCATAGTCTAGGAATTGAAATGGACGTTATTCCTGCATCCATGTATTTTAACCTGCAAAAGATCTTTGATCAAACGGACTTTGTTGATTGTTCCGGATTAATTAAAAGGCAGCGTGCAATTAAGTCAACCTTTGAATTAGGATTAATTCAAGAAACCAGTGATATGATGGATAAAGTCTTTGCAAGTGTTCCTGAATTTTTAACCCCAGGTGTTACTGAGGTGGAATTAGCAGGACAATTAGAAGCCCGGTTGAGAAAAGAAGGTCATCAGGGGTTAGTGCGAGTGCGGGGATTCAACCAGGACTTTCACTACGGGTGCTTGCTTTCGGGACCTAGTGGAGGTGTGCCAAGCTTCTTTGACGGTCCGTTAGGCGGTCCCGGCGTATATGCATCTTTTCCCTTTGGTACCGGAGACCGTATCATTCAAAAAAAAGATCCTGTGTTGATTGATTATGTAGGAGTAAAATATGGTTACGCGGTAGATATGACAAGGCTATATGGATTAGGAGAATTAAACAGCAAATTATCCCAAGCTCATAGTATTGCATTGGAAATGCAGAAAACTGTGGTAGATTTAGCCAAACCGGGCGTTCTAGGTAATGAAATCTATGAGCAGGTTTACCAAATTGCTTGCGATAACAAACTTGAGAAGTATTTTATGGGGTGTGGGGACCAGGTATCCTTTATTGCTCACGGAGTGGGACTAGAGTTGAATGAATTACCGGTAATAGCTAAAGGAGTAACCATGCCATTGGAAGAAGGAATGGTAATTGCCCTTGAGCCAAAGTTTGTTTTCCCTGGAGAAGGAGCCGTAGGCATAGAAAATACATTTGTTGTTACAGCCAACGGTTTAAAACCTTTTAGTAGTTATCCTGATGAGATTATCAAGGTTTAAATAAGTCATAAAAACGATTTAGCTACGCCGGGGTGCATTTACCTGCCAAGGTTAGTGACACCCCTTTCTCAATGGGTAAAAAAACACTTGCAATATATCCGTATTTATGGCAAACTATATCTTGCGCCGCGGAAAGCGGTGGAACAAAACAGCAAGTAAAGTGGGAAGCAATTTCCACTTGAACCGAGAAGGAAAAGTTGATATAATTGTTTCTTGCCGGCACAAAACCGACAACAACAAAAAACAAGATTGGAAACAATTATCACTTGCCAAACAGCAACAAACCGAGTATAATTAATTCTTGTCGGCGCCAAACGAGTGCCGCAGCAAAAACGGTCTTTGAAAACTAAACAGTGACAATGGTTTTGAAATAGAAACACCTCGTCAAGCGCGAGTAAAACGAATGATAAGTGAGAAAGAGATTAAACTCTTTATATAAACTTTTTATGGAGAGTTTGATCCTGGCTCAGGACGAACGCTGGCGGCATGCTTAACACATGCAAGTCGAACGGGGTTGCTCATCGAAATCCTTCGGGATGGACATGAGTATACCTAGTGGCGGACGGGTGAGTAACGCGTGGATAACCTGCCCAAAAGACTGGGATAACACCGGGAAACCGGTGCTAATACCGGATAAGCTCTTTAATACA
>VENG01000002.1:0-2846 GCA_009711705.1 Bacillota bacterium | reverse complement strand
AACGCCGAGGTCAAGCTAGAAAGGGCGTACGGTGGATGCCTAGGCGCTAAGGGCCGACGAAGGACGTGGTAAGCTGCGAAAAGCCACGGGTAGCCGCAAACAGGCAAAGATCCGTGGATATCCGAATGGGGCAACCCGGTACAGAAAACCTGTACCATCCTCCACTGAACACATAGGTGGAGGAAGGGCACCCGGGGAACTGAAACATCTAAGTACCCGGAGGAAAAGAAAACAAAAGTGATCCCCCAAGTAGCGGCGAGCGAACAGGGGCCAGCCTAAACCAACCCAGCTTGCTGGATTGGGGTTGCGGGACTCTCAAAAGGACTACTTGCTTTAGTCGAAGCGGACTGGAACGTCCGGCCACAGAAGGTAACAGCCCTGTAGACAAAAAGGCAAAGCAGCTGTGAGAGCATCCCAAGTACCGCGGGACACGAGAAACCCTGCGGGAATCCGGGAGGACCACCTCCCAAGGCTAAATACCCTTAGCGACCGATAGCGGATAGTACCGTGAGGGAAAGGTGAAAAGCACCCCGGGAGGGGAGTGAAATAGAACCTGAAACCGTATGCCTACAAACAGTCGAAGTCCTATTAATGGATGACGGCGTACTTTTTGTAGAACGGACCGGCGAGTTACATCCGGCGGGCAAGGTTAAGGCCTAAAGGGCCGAAGCCGCAGCGAAAGCAAGTCTTAACAGGGCGCAATAGTCCGTCTGAGTAGACCCGAAACCGGGTGATCTACCCATGTCCAGAGTGAAGCGCGAGTAAAATCGCGTGAAGGCTCGAACCAACCGTCGTTGAAAAGGCGGTGGATGAGGTGTGGGTAGGGGTGAAATGCCAATCGAACCCGGAAATAGCTGGTTCTCCCCGAAATAGCTTTAGGGCTAGCCTCAAGGAATGATATTCGGAGGTAGAGCACTGACTGGGCTAGGGGCCTTCACCGGTTACCGAACTCAATCAAACTCCGAATGCCGAATATTTCACCTTGGGAGTCAGACTGCGAGTGCAAAGATCCGTAGTCGAAAGGGAAACAGCCCAGACCGCCGGCTAAGGTCCCCAAACTGTGCTAAGTGGTAAAGGATGTGGGGTTGCACAGACAACCAGGATGTTGGCTTAGAAGCAGCCACCATTTTAAGAGTGCGTAATAGCTCACTGGTCAAGTGACCCTGCGCCGAAAATGTAACGGGGCTCAAGCACAGTACCGAAGCCGCGGATTTCTTTTAGAAATGGTAGGGGAGCGTTCCCATTGGATTGAAGCTATACCGCAAGGAGTAGTGGACTGGTGGGAAGTGAGAATGCCGGTATAAGTAAACGATAAGGCAGGTGAGAATCCTGCCCGCCGAAAGCCTAAGGATTCCTGGGGAAGGCTCGTCCGCCCAGGGTAAGCCGGGACCTAAGCCGAGGCCGAAAGGCGTAGGCGATGGACAATCGGTTGATAATCCGATGCCACCAACATACCACTTGAGTGATGGGGTGACGCAGCAGGGTAGGCCAAGCGCGCGGTTGGAAAAGCGCGTCCAAGCCCGTAGGGCGCCGGATAGGCAAATCCGTCCGGCATAAAAGCCTGAGAGGTAATGGGGAGGGAAAACAAGTACCGAAGTGGCTGAACCCAAACTGCCAAGAAAAACCTCTAGCGAGGAATGATGGTGCCCGTACCGCAAACCGACACAGGTAGGCGGGGTGAGAATCCTAAGGCGCGCGAGAGAACCCTCGTTAAGGAACTCGGCAAAATGACCCCGTAACTTCGGGAGAAGGGGTGCCTCATTAGCGTGAAATTATATACTAATGGAGCGTGAAGAGGTTGCAGAGAAAAGGCCCAAGCGACTGTTTACCAAAAACACAGGTCCCTGCTAAATCGGTAAGATGAAGTATAGGGGCTGACGCCTGCCCGGTGCCGGAAGGTTAAGGGGAAATGTTAGCTTAGGCGAAGCATAGAACCGAAGCCCCGGTAAACGGCGGCCGTAACTATAACGGTCCTAAGGTAGCGAAATTCCTTGTCGGGTAAGTTCCGACCCGCACGAAAGGCGTAACGACTTGGGCGCTGTCTCAACGAGGGACTCGGTGAAATTGTAATGCCGGTAAAGATGCCGGCTACCTGCGGTAGGACAGAAAGACCCCGTGGAGCTTTACTGTAGCCTGACATTGGGTTTTGGTATTGCATGTACAGGATAGGTGGGAGGCAGAGAAACTGTAGCGCAAGCTGTAGTGGAGTCACCCTTGGGATACCACCCTTGCAGTACCGGAATTCTAACCGAGAACCGTGAAACCGGTTCCGGGACAGTATCAGGTGGGCAGTTTGACTGGGGCGGTCGCCTCCCAAAAAGTAACGGAGGCGCCCAAAGGTTCCCTCAGCGCGGTTGGAAATCGCGCGTAAGAGTGTAAAGGCACAAGGGAGCTTGACAGCGAGACATACAGGTCGAGCTGGGACGAAAGTCGGGCTTAGTGATCCGGCGGTGCTGCGTGGAAAGGCCGTCGCTCAACGGATAAAAGCTACCCCGGGGATAACAGGCTTATCTCCCCCAAGAGTCCACATCGACGGGGAGGTTTGGCACCTCGATGTCGGCTCATCGCATCCTGGGGCTGAAGTAGGTCCCAAGGGTTGGGCTGTTCGCCCATTAAAGCGGTACGTGAGCTGGGTTCAGAACGTCGTGAGACAGTTCGGTCCCTATCCACCGCAGGCGCAGGAAACTTGAGAGGAGCTGTCCCTAGTACGAGAGGACCGGGATGGACAGACCGCTGGTGTACCAGTTGTTCCGCCAGGAGCACAGCTGGGTATCCATGTCTGGATGGGATAAGCGCTGAAGGCATCTAAGCGCGAAGCCCACCTCAAGATAAGGTTTCCCATCCGG